>CALGKS010000156.1 GCA_937930475.1 uncultured Collinsella sp.
GGGTCAGACGTGGTAAAGGAATCGCCTTTGACATCGTAGATGTAGTTCCAAACGTCAGAATTCTTCGGGACCTCAGCCGTAGAGATCCAGCCCAGGAACTTATAGCCCCGCACCGCCATCTCCGCGTTGGTCGGAGAAGATTCGAGGGTCAGATTGGGATCTGTAATATTGTCGCTGTCCCCGCCGGAATTATTATCAACCGTTTCATCTGTATGGATGAATGGATACTTGTACGTGTACTGGGGATCCTCTTCGCCACTCTTCTTTTGGAGCAAATTGCTCTCGTAGCGACGTGTCGTTTCCTTGTAGACCGTGCCATCTTTCTTATAAAAATCGACACGCGTCGTCACCATCGCACGCATGCGGTATTTCGAAGTGTAATTGATTGAAGCCTTTACGGTATTCTTCTTTTCAGGAGTATTGAGATATGTCCATCGACCGCCGATTCTCTCAAGCGTCCAAAACTTCAAGCTATAACGATCGCTAGATGGCTTAAACGTGTACTGCAACGCATTAAGAACCTTTTCCTCGTCAAACGTTCCAGAACCTGGGAAATCTGTATCCACAAGGACATTCTTTAGGGTATCCGCCCCCGTATCGTTTCTCACGTTATGCGAATATGCGCTCATGGGGGCCACGATTAGCGTATTGCTGTCGTAGTACCCCTCTGCGCACGAGCCCTCCTTATAGGCATTCTTATCGCCATGATTAACGTGCTTGGAACCCCAGTGCACCACGTTCTCTCGAACATAACTTGTGCCAACCTGATCGTTAAACGGTGTTTTGTACTCGTTCCATACAGAGCAAAGGAGTTCCGAATTCGTGTATTCATCGTTCGCGTACGCGCGAACGTAATAGTCCACCTGATACTCAAAGCGGGCGATGTAGGTGTGCGTCACGGTTAGATCGACATCGGCAGGGAGTGTATAGCTGGGCTTGCGGCTTACGCGTACCTCGACCGAAGACCCATCTGCATTCTGCTTGTTTTCGTACCAGCCCAAGAAGCGGTAGCCATCGGGCAACGTTCCGCCCTCGGACAGCGGCTTGTTATCCACGCCGCGCACCTGCACCGTGTAGGAGCTAGTGCCATTCTTGCCCG
>CALGKS010000157.1 GCA_937930475.1 uncultured Collinsella sp.
GCGACGACTGGGCCACGCGCGAAATCGGTGGCGTCAACATCAAAGAGCGCTTTGAGTACGAATACAAGGTCATCTGCGACAAGGGCTTTGCCGCCTACTTCTTGATCGTTGCCGAGTACGTGCAATGGGCCAAGGACAACGGCATCGGCGTCGGCCCCGGTCGTGGCTCGGCCGCCGGCGCTATCGTCGCCTACGCCATGAACATCACCGCGTTCGACCCGCTCGAGAACGGCCTGATGTTCGAGAGGTTCCTATCCCCGCAGCGTACCGAGATGCCCGATATCGATATGGACTTCGACGATGAGCGGCGCCTCGAGGTCGTGGAGCACGTTCGCCAGCTCTACGGCCCCGAGAAGGTCACCCACGTCATCACCTACTCGACCATTAAGGCCAAGCAGGCTATCAACGACGCCGCGCGTGTTCTGGACTACCCGGTCTACATGGGCCAGCGCCTGTCCAAGATGGTCTCGAGCGACCCCAAGGTCAAGCTCAAGCAGGTGCTCGACAAACAACCCGGCAAAGAGGATCTGTTTAACCCCGATTTTGCCGAGGCCTATAAAAAGGACGACGACGCCCGCCGCATCATCGACACGGCGCTCTCTATCGAGGGCCTCACCCGTGGCGAGGGCGTGCATGCGTGCGCCGTTCTGATCTGCCGTGACCCCGTCAACGAACACGTGCCCACCAAGCTCGATACCAAGGGCGGCGTCGAGATTACCCAGTACGAGGGCCATACCGTCGCCGACATGGGCCTGCTCAAGATGGACTTCCTGGGCCTGCGTACGCTGACGGTTATCTCCAAGGCCAAAGCCAACATCAAAAAGAACTTTGGCATCGACATCAAAGAGGAAGAGATTCCCTTTGACGATCCTGAGATTTTTAAGCTCATGGGCTCCGGCCACACCGCCGGCGTCTTCCAGGTCGAGTCCGCCGGCATGACGGCTACGATCAAGAACATGAAGCCCACCGAGTACAAGCACGTCGTAGCATTGATCGCCCTGTACCGCCCGGGCCCGCTGGGCGCCGGCATGGTCTCGTCCTACATCAACCGTATGAACGGCAAGGAGCCGGCGGTTTCCTACGACGACCGCCTGGACGACATCCTGGGCGAAACCTACGGCACCATGGTCTACCAGGAGCAGGTTATGCTCATCTCGGTCGAGATGTGCGGCTTCTCCAAGGGCGAATCGGACTCGCGTATCCGTAAGCCCGTGGCTAAGAAAAAGATCAAGCTGCTCACGTCGACGGTGCTGCACTGGGAGGATGGCTCGGACGAGACCACCTACGACCACTGGATGAACGGCGCCATCAAGAACAACTACACGCGCGAGGTCGCCCAGAAGATTTGGGACGATGTTCTTGAGTTCGCGTCCTACGCCTTTAACAAGTCACACTCCGCCGGTTACGCCATTCTGGTTATGCAGACGGCATGGCTCAAGGCGCATTATCCGCACGAGTACATGGCGGCCGTTCTGACGTCCTATACGGGCAAGACCGACAAGATCGTGCACTACGTCTCGGCGTGCCGTCACGACGGTATCCCCGTGCTGTCGCCAGACGTCAACGAGTCCGGCACCGAGTTCACGGCTACCAAGGAAGGCGTGCGCTTTGGTCTGGCCGGCATCCGCGGCGTGGGTACCGGCGTGGCGCAGGCGATTATCGCGGAGCGCGAGGCGGGCGGCCCGTTTAAGACGCTGCACGACTTTGTCGAGCGCGTGGACTCGAGCCAGGCTAACCGCCGCGTGATCGAATCGCTCATCAAGGCAGGTGCCTTCGACTCCACGGGCTATCCGCGCCGTCAGATGATGCATTTTGTGGACAAGAACAACCCCGAGAACATCATCGACGCCGCGGTGAAGCGCCAGAAGGACCGCGCGAGCGGCCAAACGTCGTTCTTCGATATGTTTGGCGACGTTGAGGGCTCGGGCTTCGAGGTCAGCGTGCCCGATCCGGATGGCCAGGAGTGGGACCGCCACCTCAAGCTGAGCCAGGAGAAGGAGGTTCTGGGCATCTATGTCTCGGACCACCCGCTGCGCCCGTTTGAGTATGCGCTGAGCAAAGCGCGCGACTTCTCGTTCTCGCAGATCGACACCGGCTACGAAGTGCAAAACCCCACGGGCGGCACCATCAACCAGGAGATTCCCGAGGGCAAGGCGCTGTGGTGGGCCGGCATGGTCTCGAGCGTGTCCAAGCGCGTGACCAAAAACGGCGACCCCATGGGCATCGTCCAGCTCGAGGACATGGAAGGCGAGGCCACCGTCGTGGTGTTCCCCAAGACCTATAAGGAGGCCGAGGGGTATCTGTACGGCGAGGTCGATCCCGAGACCGGCGCGCAGCTGTCGGACGCCTTTGTGCGCATTAAGGGTAAGCTCGAGCGCTCGGACCGCGGCGACCAGATCATCGCGCAGGAGATTGTGCCGCTGGAGCTCAACGAGGAGAACAACAAGCCCAAGGTGTTTGAGGTCATGGTGCCCAACAGCCGCTTTAGCCAAGGCAACATGGCGCGCCTGGCTACGGTGCTCACCACTAACCCGGGCGGCGACCGCGTGGAGATCTTCATTGAGCAGGTGGACGGGCGCGTGCTGCGCGCCGAAGTGCCGGCCAAGGTCAACGCGCGCTCGATTCCGCTGCTGGCCGAGGCCAAGGCCATTGTGGGTAACCAGGGTCGCGTGACGGTGATCTAAAATGATTTTTCTGGGACGGGGATGAAAAAATCATTTTGGGTGATGCATAAC
>CALGKS010000158.1 GCA_937930475.1 uncultured Collinsella sp.
TTTAGGATCTGATTGGCTGTTCTTTTTCCTGGAAAGAGTGTCCCCTGCTACTAGTCATTAAAGAACGTCCCCAATGACTACCCAATGACTAGTATTCGATGCCTTGGCGGGCTAGGAGGCCTTCGTCGAAGTAGTGTTTGATGGGGCGCATTTCCGTTACCAGGTCGGCAAGGTCGGCGAGGGGGAGTAGGCCGCGGCCGGTGAGCACGAGCTCCGTGGTGGCGGGCTTCATCGCGATCAGTCCCTCGACATCCTCGCGCGTCACAAAGCCTCGGCGCATGGCTTCTCCCAGCTCGTCCAGGATCAACACGTCGACCTGACTGATCTGCTCGCGTGCCAGCTCCATGATCTGTGCGGCGCAGGCCTCGGGTGTGTCGCGGTCCGCCTGCACAATACGTAGCCCCAGGCGCGGCGCTGCGTCATGTTCGGCGCAGTGTAGCTTCTTGGCAAACTGAAGCATGAGCACGTTAAGTCCATAGCCCGTGGCGCGCAGCGCGAGTCCCAGCGCAGCCGTCGTCTTGCCCTTGCCGTCGCCCGTATAGATTTGAACCTTGCCGACTTCCAGTGATGCCATCTCTGTCCTTTCGTGCCCGGCGTGGGTTTATCGCCGTCCGGGTTGGGTATTCTAGAAAACATTATCAACCCCAGTAGATGGAGTTCAAGCAGATGGAGATGGATGACAACAAACGTAGACGGAATATGATCCTCTACGTGCTCATCGCCTTCGTCGTCTACCTCGTGCTCTCGACCGTTCTGTTCCCCAACATCGGTCACACGCAGCAGATTACGAAGACCGATTACTCGACGTTTGTCAAAGCGCTCGATAAGAAGAGCGTCGACAAGGTCGAGTACAACACGGACGATTACACGATTTATTACACCAAGAAGGGCGAGGACGAGAACATCGCCTACAAGACGACCGGTGTTCCGAATGACGCGGGCTTTACCGATCGCGTGCTTGAGTCCGGTGCTTCGCTGGAGTCGGTCGTTCCCGATAAGAACTCGGGTCTGATGACCTACTACCTGCTCACCCTCATTCTTCCCATGGCGATTTTCTTCCTGATCGGCTGGTGGCTCAACCGCCGCATGAAGAAGGCTATGGGTGATGACGGTCCGTCGATGAACTTTGGTGGCGGCGGTTTTGGCGGCGGTGGACTGGGCAAGTCCGGCGCGCGCGTGATCGCCTCCAAGGACGTGGGCGTGACCTTTAAGGATGTTGCCGGCCAGGAAGAGGCTAAGGAGTCCCTCAAGGAGGTCGTCGACTTTCTGGAGAAGCCGCAGCGCTACGAGGAGATCGGCGCCAAGCTGCCGCGCGGTGCCCTTCTTGTCGGCCCTCCGGGTACCGGTAAGACCCTGCTTGCCAAGGCTGTGGCCGGCGAGGCGGGCGTGCCGTTCTTTAGTATTTCTGGTTCTGAGTTTGTTGAGATGTTCGTTGGCCGCGGCGCCGCTAAGGTTCGCGATCTGTTTAAGCAGGCCAAGGAAAAGGCCCCGTGCATCGTCTTTATCGATGAGATCGATACCATCGGCAAGAAGCGCGATGGCGGCGGCTTTAGTGGCAACGACGAGCGCGAGCAGACGCTCAACCAGCTGCTGACCGAGATGGACGGCTTCGATAACCACAAGGGTATTGTCGTTCTTGCTGCTACCAACCGTCCCGACAGCCTTGACCCGGCCCTGTTGCGCCCCGGTCGTTTTGACCGCCGCATCCCCGTTGAGCTGCCCGACCTGACCGGCCGTAAGAATATTCTTGAGCTGCATGCCAAGAG
>CALGKS010000159.1 GCA_937930475.1 uncultured Collinsella sp.
TTCCGCACGACATTGGCCGTTGCAGCATCGACCGCACGCCGCTTTCCACCTTCCACGATTTGATTGCCGAGGGCCTCGGCCAGAAGGGAGACGTTTCCGCATGCTAGCCCGCATCACCCCGTCCCCGCTCAAGGGCACCGTTCCCGCCATCGCGTCCAAATCGATGGCGCATCGCCTCATCATCTGTGCCGCGCTTGCCAACGGCGAGACGCACGTTACCTGCAACACTACCTGCGCCGATATCGAGGCCACGGTTCGCTGCCTTACGGCACTCGGCGCCCGTATCGAGACCGTCGAGGATGGCTTCCAGGTCCACCCCACCATGAAGAGCGTTGAATTTGGCCTGCTCAAGGCCCTTGCCGGCGGCACGCTTGACTGCGGTGAAAGTGGCTCCACGCTGCGCTTTATGCTGCCTGTCGCCTGCGCGCTGGGTGCGGATGCCACCTTCGTAGGCCAGGGCCGCCTGGGCGCCCGCCCGCTCTCCCCGCTCTCGGACGAGATCATCGCCGCCGGCTGCGACCTACAGGGTCTGGGCGGTTTTCCGCTCAAGACGAGCGGCCGCATGCGCCCGGGCACCTTTGTGCTTCCGGGCAACGTGAGCTCGCAGTACATCTCGGGCCTACTGCTGGCGGCCCCGCTGCTGGCCCAGCCCTCCTGCGTGCAGGTGGCCGGCCTCATCGAGAGCCGCCCCTACATCAACCTGACGATCCAGGCCATGAAGGCCTTCGGTGTCGAGGTCAACGTCGAGCGTATTCCGGCCAAGGACGGCCAGCCCGAGGTCACGAACTTCCGCGTGAACAGCGGCTCGTACCGCACACCCGGCAGCGTAGCCGTCGAGGGCGACTGGTCCAACGCCGCCTTTTGGCTGTGTGCCGGCGCCATCGGCTCCGACCCCATCACCGTCGAGGGCGTGTCGCTGAGCTCCGCACAGGGCGACCGCAACGTGCTCGCCGCGCTTTCGCGCTTTGGCGCCCGCATCGTTCGCTCCACGAACGCCGCCACCGTGCAGTCCGACAAGCTCGCCGGCTTTGAGATGAGCGCCCACGACATTCCGGACCTGGTGCCCGTCATCTCGGCCGTGGCCTCGCTGGCACAGGGCCGCACCTTTATCCGCGATTGCGCCCGTCTGCGCATCAAGGAATCCAACCGTCTGGTCACCACCACCCGCGAGCTCACCGCGCTGGGCGCGCAGGTGCGCATTGCCGGCGATGACCTCATCATCAAGGGCGTCGATGCCTTTACCGGCGGCGAGGTCGATTCGCACAACGACCACCGCATCGCCATGATGGCCGCCATCGCCGCGAGTCGTGCCACCGGCGAGGTCGTGATCCACGGTGCCGAGGCCGTCAACAAGTCCTATCCCGATTTCTTCGACCACTACCGCCTGCTGGGCGGCAAGGTCACGCTCGAGGAGGAATAGCATGTCCTCGACCTTTGGCAACGTCTTGCACGTAAGCATCTTCGGCCAGTCGCACTCCCCCGCCATCGGCTGCTCGCTCGATGGCGTTCCGGCAGGTATCGCCGTTAACCTGGAGCAGCTGCAGGCCTTTTTGGACCGTCGCGCCCCCGGCCGTGACGAGACCGCGACCAAGCGCCGCGAGGCCGACGCCGCCCACATTATCGCCGGCATAGTTGATGGACACACCACGGGCGCGCCTATCGCCGCGATCATCGAGAACACCAACACGCGCTCCAAGGACTACTCCGAGCTGCGCCGCAAGCCTCGCCCGGGCCATGCGGATTTCCCGGCACGCGTGAAATACCACAACATGCACGACGTCGCCGGCGGCGGACACTTCTCCGGCCGCCTGACGGCACCCTTGTGCATCGCGGGCGGCATCGCGCTGCAGGCACTCGAGGCCCGCGGCATTAAAGTGATGGCGCATGTGGCGCAGATCGGCGGCATCTCCGACCTGCCCATGGATGACATGGTCTATCGCGAGACCGACCGCAAGGCGATCCTTTCGAACGACCTGCCGTGCATTGACGCCGCAGCTGGCGGTCGCATGCGCGAGGAGATTCTGGCCGCTCGCGACGAGCTCGACAGCATCGGCGGCATCGTGGAGTGCGGTATTTACGGCCTGCCCGCGGGCATCGGCGACCCCATGTTCGACGGCATCGAGAACCGCATCGCGCAGATCGCGTTTGGCATTCCCGCCGTGAAGGGCGTGGAGTTTGGCATGGGCTTTGCCGTGGCCGCCATGCGCGGCAGCGAGAACAACGATCCGTATCGCATCGACGCCGAGACCGGCAAGATTGAGGTCGAGTCCAATAACGCCGGCGGCATCCTGGGCGGTATTTCGACCGGCGCACCCGTCATGTGGCGTATGGCCGTAAAGCCCACGCCCTCCATTGGCCGCGAGCAGCAGACGGTGGACATGGACGCCATGGAAAATGCCGAGCTCTCGGTCCACGGCCGCCACGATCCCTGCATCGTCCCGCGCGCCGTCCCCGTAGCCGAAGCAGCCGCAGCCCTAGCCATCTGGGATGCTCTCCTCGAGGACGCCGCTCAGCGCTAGCAATCCCCGGATAACCATTCACGAAAGGGGTCCCCATGGACCTTGCCGACATTCGCCAGGCCATCGATGGCATCGACACCACGCTTCTCAACAGCTTTGTCGAGCGCATGGACATCGCCACCGAGGTCGCCAAGTCAAAAATCGAGATGGGCAAGGCCGTCTTCGACCCCG
>CALGKS010000160.1 GCA_937930475.1 uncultured Collinsella sp.
ATCGGGGAGGGCGGGCTCCGTTATAATCGCCTAGAACATTAATTGGAAACGGGACGGGAGCCATTCATGCGCCAGGGTTTCGACAACGCGAAGTATATCGAGCTGCAGGCCGCTCATATTAAGGAGCGCATCTCGCAGTTTGGCGGCAAGCTGTATTTGGAGTTTGGCGGCAAGCTGTTTGACGACTATCACGCGAGCCGCGTGCTGCCGGGTTTTGAGCCGGACAGCAAGTTCCGCATGCTCAAGAGCATTGCAGACGACGTCGAGGTCATCATCGCCATTAACGCGAACCACATCGAGAAGAACAAGGCTCGCGGTGACCTGGGCATTACCTATGACGAGGACGTCTTGCGCCTGGTCGACCTGTTCCGCGGCAACGGTTTTGCTGTCGCGGCCGTGGTCATCACCCAGTATGCAGGCCAGCCCGCCGCTGACGTCTTCCGTAATCGCCTAAACGCGCTCGGCATTCCCGCCAAGCTGCACTATCCCATCGAGGGCTATCCCCACGACGTCGATCTGATCGTGTCCGACGACGGCTACGGCAAGAACGAGTTTGTCGAGACCGCCCGTCCGCTCGTCGTGGTCACCGCTCCCGGCCCCGGCTCGGGCAAGCTCGCCACCTGCCTGTCTCAGCTCTATCACGAGCACAAGCACGGCACCGCTGCCGGCTACGCCAAGTTCGAGACTTTCCCGGTCTGGAATCTGCCCCTCACGCATCCGGTCAACATCGCCTATGAGGCGGCCACGGCAGATCTCGACGACGCCAACATCATCGACTCCTTCCACTTGGAGGCCTATAACAAGACTACGGTCAACTACAACCGCGACGTCGAGGCCTTCCCGGTGGTCCGTGCCCTGATGGAAAAGATCCTGGGCAAGAGCCCCTACCAGAGCCCCACGGACATGGGCGTCAATATGGTCGGCTTTGCCATCACCGATGACGATGCCTGCCGCGACGCTTCCAAGATGGAGATTGTTCGCCGCTACTTTACCGCGGTCGAAAATGTGCGCCGTACCGGCGTGGGCGATGAACAGGTTGATCGTCTCAAGATCATTATGAAGAAGGCCGGTATCGACAAGAACTACTCGCCGGCACGCTCGGCCGCCCTTACCAGGGAGCAGCTGACGGGTGGCCCCGTAGGCGCCATGGTCATGCCCGACGGCTCCGTGGTGACCGGCAAGACTTCCACGCGCCTGGGCGCCGCGAGCTCGCTCATCATGAATGCACTTAAGCATGTCTCGGGCGTTGACCTCGAGCTCGAGGTCATTAGCGATGAAGCGATCGAGCCTATCAGCAAGCTCAAGACACATTTCCTTGGTAGCAAGAACCCGCGCCTGCACACCGACGAGACGCTTATGGCGCTCTCGATCACCTCGGCAACGAGCGAGACGGCGGCCCGCGTCCTTTCGGGCCTGGAGCAGCTGCGCGGCTGCGATGCCTTCTTTAGCGTGATCATCTCGCCGACGGACGAGACGGTGTTGCGCAAGCTGGGCATCAACGTGTGCTGCGAGCCCAAGTTCGAGCGCCGTGGTTTCTTCCACCGCTAAGCCTGGATAAATTGGTTTGAAAGGGGCGCATCGGGTATGCATTCGGTGTGCCCCTTTTATCAACAAAGCTACCGTTTAACCTAAAAATAGCCCGTTTACCTGCCTATAAGCGATTTGGGCGGTATACAATAACCCTAATTGTTTCATCCTTTTGCGGGGATGCCGCATGATGGATGTTGCCGGCCATCATGGGGTGTGCCGGTCGCGCACGGTGCAGGTGATGGCCGTGCTCGGTTTGAGGAGGCTGCCATGGCTGGCAAGGGTCGTGCGAGTGTCAACGATATGAAGCGTGTCGAGGTGCAGGTGCTGATGGAGATCGCACAGCTGTCCGAAGACAACGGCGGATTTTATGGCTTTTCGCGCAAGACGCTTGCCGAGCGTGTGGGGGTGTCTCCGTATCGTGCCCGCGCGGCAATTGAACGCTTGGAATCCGAAGACATCATCGAGGTCGTCTCGCGCTACAGCGAAGACGGCGGCCA
>CALGKS010000161.1 GCA_937930475.1 uncultured Collinsella sp.
GGGGTGGGGAAAGGTGTTGAAAAATGGGGCGGTTCCCCATATTATTGATGACGTCGACAGGCGGGGTGGTTCCCCGCGTACGTGCCATCTGAGTAACCGAGGGGAGGGCGCACATGGGAATGACGGGTGCATACGAGCGCAATCTCGATGCAAAAGGTCGTCTATCCCTGCCTGCACCCCTTCGCGAGGAGCTTGGAGAGCACGTTCGCGTGTTCAAAGCCCTGGATGTCGATGCTCTGTACGTGTTCTCTGCCGAGGCCTTCGATAAGTGGGTCGAAGGACTCTTCGCGGGTCGTGAGGGCCACGAGGGTTTTAACCCGCGTGACATCAACGACCAGAAGCTCATGAGGGCGATCAACAAGCGCACCACGTCGATGGATGTGGACAGCGCGGGTCGTATCGGTCTTTCTGAGTCTCTCCGCAAGCAGGCGAACCTCGACCGCGAGGTCACGGTTGTGGGCAACTACGACCACCTTGAGGTTTGGGACCGCGCTACGGCCGATGAGGACGATGATGACGAGGCCCTGCTGGACCTCTTCTTCTCGTAAGGGCAAGGCACGAGTAACGGATGGAGCGTGGGATCTTGACACAAGAATATCGGCATGAACCTGTCATGCTCGGCGAAGTGCTTGAGTCGCTGCAGCTAAAGAGCGGTTCCGTCGTCTGCGACTGCACCCTTGGCGGTGCCGGCCATTCGGTAAAGATGGCCGCGCAGGTGGGGGAGACCGGCCTTTTGCTCGGCGTCGATCAGGACGACATGGCCCTCGAGGCCGCTGGCGCCCGTCTGGACCGCGAGGTTCCCGGCGTACCGCACCAGCTGCTGAAGGGCAACTTCGGCGACTTGGACGAGCTGCTTTGCTCGGCCGAGGTGCCCGGGGTCGATGGCTTCCTGTTCGACTTGGGCGTTTCGTCGCCGCAACTCGATATCCCTGGCAGGGGCTTTTCGTACAACGAGGACGCCCCATTGGACATGCGGATGGATCCGGGTAACAACACCTTAAACGCAGCTGAGGTCATCAACACCTATAACGAACACGACCTCGCCCGGATTCTACGCGTCTATGGCGAAGAGAAGTTCGCCTCGCAGATCGCGCGTGAGATCGTGCGCCGCCGCGAGCATGAGCCGATCGAAACCACCGGTCAGTTTGTCGAGATCATCAAGGCTGGTATCCCCGCTGCCGCTCGTCGGCATGGCGGACACCCAGCCAAGAAAAGTTTCCAGGCCATTCGCATCGAGGTCAATCACGAGCTCGATGTGCTCGAACGAGGGCTTGACGCCGCCACAAGGTGGCTCAACCCGGGCGGACGCATCTGCGTCATCTCGTATCACTCGCTCGAGGACCGTATCGTAAAGAACCACTTTAAGGAGATGAGCCAGGGGTGCACGTGTCCGCCGGAGATTCCGGTGTGCGTGTGCGGCAACGTGCCGATACTCAAGGTCATCACCCGCAAACCCCTGGTTGCCCAACCCGATGAGGTTGCGCGCAACCCTCGGGCGAGATCAGCCAAGATCCGCGTGGCGCAGCGTCTGTAGACGCGACCGCGCGATATTGGACCTCCCGCTCGTACCACAAACGAAGCTTAAACACACTACCAACGTACTCGGGATGGGAGGCGGCATATCATGGGCTACAACACCTCAAACGCAGCACTCGCCTATGATATGAACGCCATGCCCGCCTATCGTGAGGCACCGCAGGCCCCCGTTGCTCCCCGCGAGCAGCGCACGCCGCGCTTTGATGTCTACACGGGCGCGGGCCGTCAGGCAAACCAGGCGGTAAGCCCGGTTTTCATGAGCGTTCTTAAAACGTTTTGCATCATTGCGGCCATCTTCATGACGATCGGTGTCGCCCGTGTGGCGCTCGCCGGCGTTACGGCCCAGGTGCTCAACAGCAACGCCGCGCTTACCAACACGCTCGAGAAGGCGACCGACGAGAGCTCCGACCTGGAGGTCATGCATTCGGTCTATGGTGCCGACACGCGCATTCGCGACCTTGCGGGCGCTTATGGCATGGTGGAGCCCAGTG
>CALGKS010000162.1 GCA_937930475.1 uncultured Collinsella sp.
AGCTGCGGGAACGGCCTGTCCGCTCAATGTGTTCGGCTGAGATCGGAAATCAACCCTCGACCCTCGTGTGCAGTATCTTCTCAACGTATTCTCGCATGCCTCGCCTCCTTTTGTAACATGTTATTTTGTAATGTAACACTAGTAATGTTACACATCAAACTATTTAGTTACATTTATAGATGTCCTGCGCAAACCACCGTATCAATGCCGGCAACACCCAAAGCGAGAGTAAGAAGCGCGTCCTCCACGCTCGTCAAGACCGCCGCAAGTAACTAGATTGCCATATCCTCAGTACTATTCGTACCAGGGACAGCATTCCTCGCCAACGTGCACCGCTGCTAAAACGCCCGATTTCCGGAAGTGCAGGGAAAAACTGGAACCCGCCGAGCACAATCCGAATTTTTGCAACAAAACTGCAGGTCGCGTAAGCGCAAAACCGGGGTCTTGTCGGCAGATCTCGGCTTTCCCCGCACTTCCGGACAGGGGCAGCTGTCAGAGTTCGTGTCTTATAGGAATAATTCAATTCATGCCGCGTTACATCTAGTCTGCTCTTTATACTCGGATATAAACACTAAGGAGGTAGTCATATTTTGGAGCTATGTTCAGCTTGATGACGGCACCCAGTTTGCCTACTCAGAGACAAGAGAAGATGGAACCGTTCGCGTAGCCGTCGAGCGCCCGGTTGACTTTGGCTTTGACCATGCGGAATGCTTCTTGCCTGCGGTCAAATGGTTCAACGTCGAAGGATTTACCGCTGATGACCTCAATTTCTTGACAGAATATGTTAGATCAAACGCCCCGCTTATCTTCGAGCTCGCAGAACGCCAAAAAGCCGGACCGGCGGTTTTGGCGCTGGTCCCCTGATGTTTTACTGTTGAGCGGCTATTAAACCATGATTTCACCTGCCGACATATCCTCCGCCGTCTCCCGCGTGCTGCCTCGCTACGACGTCCGCGAGGCGTATCTGTTTGGCTCCTTCGTCCGTGGCGAGCAAGCGCCCGATAGCGATATTGACTTGCACTTAGTCTGCGGCGACACCATGACGTTCGGCACGCTATATGAACTTTCACTTGAACTCGAAAAGGAACTTGGGCGAAAGGTTGATATAGTCACCAACCCACCAGAGCACATGCGCCCGGCCTTCCGCAAAAACATCGAGCAAGATGAGGTGCGACTCTATGAAGCGAGGTAAACGTGACTTGGGCTAATGAGCGCGGTTGCGAGGTTCCTAGGCACGACTTGCATCGTTTCTCGTTCATTTATATGCTTGTCTTGGAATTTGGTCGTAAGGCGCGACCAACGAAATCAAAAGAAAGCCTACCGAGAAGATCTTGGTCGCAGGGCACGACCAACGCAATCTAAAAAATGCTCGCTGAGAAGACGCCTTCGATCGTTCTGGTTGTTGGCGTCTCTTTTTTCATACGATATCGAGCATGCAGTTGAGCTTGGAATAGAGTCGACGATTACTTTTCGTGATCAGGTATCGCTCTAGCGATAGTGTGCTAATCTATCGTTAGAGCGATACCCGTTAGGAGGCTCACATGGAGCTGTGGCATGGTTCTCAGAAGATTGTTGAGGTTCCCCAGTTTGGCCTGGGAAAAGTCCATAACGATTATGGGCTGGGATTCTATTGCACGGAAAGCCTTGACCTTGCAAAGGAATGGGCATGCTCGGGAGATGCCGATGGCTTTGCAAATCGATACGAACTCGATATCGCAGACCTCAAGGTGCTCGACTTACTATCGCCGCATTATTCCGTTCTGCATTGGATAGCATTGCTTGTAGAGCATCGTTCTTTTCGCAAGGACACCCCTGTCGCCGTGGGGGCGTGCGGATACCTCCACGATCATTTTCTACCTGACACTGATGCTTGCGACGTGATTAGGGGATGGCGCGCGGACGACTCGTACTTTAGCTATGCTAGGGCGTTTGTTAACAATACAATCACCGTCGAACAGCTTGGTCGTGCCATGAAGCTTGGCAACCTGGGGGAGCAGATTGTGCTCAAAAGCGAGCGCGCGTTTAAGACCATTCATTTTGCTGGATTTGAACGTGCGCCGCTAGCTCTGTATGGCCCATTGGCCAAGGAGCGAGATGAAGCGGCGAGGGCGCAGTATCGGGAGCTACTTGCCGAGAATCCATTTGAAGGAGTCCGTATCGTCGACATCGTTCGAGAGGGGATGACAGCATATGACCTGCGCCTACAGTGAGATGTATCTCGAGGACGCCATGAGAACGCTGGGTGAGGCGGTCGATTTTGCCTTTTGTGACCAAGGGCTGAATTCGGCAGAACTTACGGCGATCCTGTCGAACGCTCTTGAGATGAAACAGTTTGAGCGCGGTATGCCACGTGTTATCTGCGGTATGTCAGGCGACGAGCTTGCGCGCGAAATTATCGCCGGCGCTGGGCTAAAAGCCGCCGAATGCAGGGAGAGCTATCCATTCGACCGTTCGCCTCAGTATTGGGCGGGCTGGGTTTTGGCCTATACGCAATGGGCAAGCTGCTTGTGCTTTAGCGACCTATTCGAAGTCGCTCCGCTCGATTGGATCATCGGCTCGTACGATCCGCTTCACGAGGCCTCCGAAGACAAGTTCGCGGGGATAGTCATTGATAAATGGAACAAATCCCAGGCAGGCAAAAAGGGCCTCAAAGCGGCACGAAAGGCGGTCGGCCTAACGCAAAAACAGCTCGCCGCCAAATCGGGAGTTAAACTCCGCGCCATACAACTCTACGAGCAGAACCAGCTCGACCTACGCCGCGCCTCGGTCTCCTCGGCACTGGCGCTCGCAAACACCCTAAACTGCGCCATCGAAGACCTCGTCTGGCAGCCAGTTGCTGTGGAGTGCGACTCGGAGGCTATTCCGTCCGTAAAGTTATAGAGGAGGCAGACATGCCATGGAACTACGCTCAACTAGATGACGGCGCTGGTCGCGTTGCTCGGGAAGATCATGCAACTACGCACGAGGCAAATTCAAAATCACCGATTTTGCTCGACGGCGTCACGTCGATCGACGAAGCTGTTCGGCTGACCATTGCGGACATGTCAAACGCGCTCAGGCTCTTGGAGAACTCATGATGGCGGCTATGCAACGGGACGCGCATTCGTTCGCACCGCTCGTGCTCGACGATGCCGGTTCGCTCGAAGCCATGGCCGTGGCCGTGATGCGCCTACATAGCACGCTGATGACGGTCGGGCGCTGCTATACGACCGACGCCACAGGCGACCGGGCCGCGCTCGAGCTCGGGCGCATCGAGTCCGTGCTTGCGGGTGCGTTCTGCACGATATTCGACCAATCGCCGGCCGATCGCTTCACGGACATCTTTGACCAGGTCACCTACGTGTCCGAGCACATGGTCAAGGACCACATCTTCGAGGACGGCAATAAGCGCACCAGCCTTGTCTTTGCACTGTCCGTCCTAAGGCTCGCCGGCGCTCCGGTCGTACTGTCCGACGCCCCCGAGCCCAAAGACAACCAGTACTACGCCTGGATACAGGACCTCGTTTCCGGAAACCGCACGACTAACGAACTAGCCGAAGAACTCTGCCGTGGTTGCGTTGCGGGCACTGGCGACCCGTCACACGTATAGAATCAAACCATCCGCACGCCGGTTATTGAATGGATTGGACGCCCCATGGAAATCCCCAGCACCCTGTGCAGCAATGTGTATGAGTTTGCGTTTTGCCCCGAACCCTGTTACGACCGCCTGGTCGACCTCGCCGATCCCGAGGACTGGGGTCCCAGCAACCGCATCCTCAAAAACTACCTGTCGTTCTCCTTTAGCCGCGCTGCGTGTTTGACCGAGCGCGACGTCGACCAGACCGCTCCGTCCAACCTGCCGCCGCCAACTACACGCTCGCGGTGCCGCAGTTCTAAGGCGGCCGGATCCAGCTGCTGCTGCCGCTGTGCCTGACCGGCGACAAGCCCGAGCTGGCGCTGACCATCCAGCGCGAAGACGGTTTCTACGCCGCGCGCACCTGCCTCACGCTCGATATGGCCTACAACAACGCGCGGCTCATTTGCCGCCCCGAGACCTCGTGGATTAAGCGGTAAAGTGCGGTTTATCTGCGGGTTTGTCGTATGCTTTGGCCGCTTTGGCTTGGCTGGCGACCACGAATTTAAAATCGAGGGCAAAAAGTTCTTGGTAAACCACGCGCGGCTATGTTAGTATCTCTTTTGCCGAAAGGCAACGGGCGATTGGCTCAGGGGTAGAGCATATCCTTCACACGGATGGGGTCACAAGTTCGAATCTTGTATCGCCCACCATCAGAAGTGCAGGTCAGAGGTATTAAGCCTCTGGCCTTTTTCTTTTTGACACCAAGGGTGACACCAAAACTGACACCAAATACCAATTGAACTTTGCTACAAAGGCATAGCCTGCCTGCGGTTCTTTTGCTGACTTCTTACGCATTTTTAAATCGCGAATGCAGTATTTTTCCTGTTCAGCCCTGTGTATAGCAATAAGAATTGTGGAGACAGGGACCAAACGAGCGGCTTCGCTACCTGCGCGTTTCGCCATTCACGTCAACTTTCGACATAGACCGTCCGTCTTTTGGTCAGCATTTGGTCAGCTTCCGGTACTTATCCGCATGATGACCCCATAGATAATCGACCTCGCCCACAATCCACACGGCTCGCGGCCGAACCCAGGGGAGACCAACATGGACGAGATCGTCTGCGCAAACACCGCATTCCGCTACTGGCGCTGCCCGCCCCAAGTACGTGACCTCTACCCACGCCTACCAAGTTCCGAAGACGGCTGGCGAGCCCTAGCCCAAGCCCCTTTCGTAACCGACGTCCTCAAGACACCGATCATTACCACAACAATGCCCGGTGGCGTTAACTACCATTCGGGATTACGGACAACAATCCACTGTGATGATGCTTCGGGGGTGGATAGCACGTTGGAAACAACAATGGGCTTTAGAGTAACCAATCCACTTGCGACGCTATTTACCATGGCGCGCTTTGTGTCTCCAACCGATCTTGTCCTTGCCATGTATGAATTTTGTGGGTGGTTTTCGGTCTTTGAACCCGCTGCTGCAGCAGAAGCGGAACTAGACAAAGCCAAAGACGCTGCAGAAAATGCAACCACCGAATCCCTCTTTGACCTTGATGAAAGCCAAGACGAACCACAATGGAAACGCGTTTATGCGCGCATAAAAGTCAAAGAACTGGTAAATGCGAAGGGGCCCAACGGACAAAAGAAAACGAAAGAGGTCACAAAGCTAAAGGGCACTTCGCTCTGGATGAGGAAGCCGCTCATCGAATTGCACGAGCTTCATGAGTACGCCAGTAAGATGAGAAGACGAAAGTGGGGTACGAAGTTTTATAACGCTGCGCAGCAGGTGACGGGTATAGCAGCTTCTCCGCTTGAAGTTGCAGGAATTATATTGCTATCGCTTCCTCGCTCTCGCGGCGGTGCCGGCTTTCGATACGCTTACGTCAACGACCTTACGCCGCTTACCGCATCGGCGCAGAGAATTGCAGGGCAAAAAGTCTGCTACGGGGATATCGTTATCGTGAATCCAACCATAATGAAGGCTGGTATCGTGGAACTTCAAGGAGAAGTCATCCATGGATCGGGAGCCGTGCTCGACCACGATGCTAAACGCATGACGGCGTTACAAAGTATGGGGTATGACGTCTTCCTGGTTACGCACGACATGCTTAACGATGCCGACCAGCTTGATGCGATCGTGCGAAGTCTTTGCTCGCGCTTGGAATTGCGCTATAGGTGCAAAACTAAGGCTCAAAAGACAGCCGAGATGGAGTTGCGAGCCAACGTCCTTTGCAATTGGCTGGAAATCGGTCGTTAAACGGGTGCCCTGCTCACTTCCGGGTGCCCTCGGTCGGCTGCCTGCGATGCTCCCGCCACGAAACCGGCCCATTTACTACGTTTCACCCTGACCC
>CALGKS010000163.1 GCA_937930475.1 uncultured Collinsella sp.
GTGCGGAACCGCCGAGGTCAACCTGCTTTGTGAACTCGCCAGCCGGGAACGTTTTATTGGCGAGGTCGGGCTCGACTTCTCACCGCGCTTCGCGGGTACCGAGGGGATCCAGACGCAGGCATTTGAGCGGCTTTGCAAAACTCTATCGCGGCACCCACTCGCTGGGCGTGTCCTGTCCATTCACGCCGTTCGCGCGGCGGGAGCAGCTTTGGACATTTTGGAGTCGAACGGCCTTCTAAAGGACGCCCCAAACTCCCCCACCATCATCTTCCACCGGTTTAGCGACACCTCGGATGAACTCGTCCGTGCGCGCATTGCAGGCTGCTACTTTTCCGTGAATGAACGCATGCTTGCGACCAAACGTGGGCGCGAATACGCGCGACAGATTCCGCTCGACCGTTTGCTACTTGAAACCGACGCGCCGGCCGAACCAAGCGCGGAAACAACCGCGCGACAGCTCGTCGATTCACTCATAAGGACATCCGAGGCCATTGCTGCGCTTAAAAACTGCTCCGAGGAGAGCGTCAAGTCGGTCGTTCTGAGAAATTCCCACTCCATTTTCGACTTCCGCTGACCCCTGTGGGCAAAAAATGCCAAATATGAGTACTGTTGCAAAGCTGGTCACATTATTTTGCAAAGAAACAGCGCCTTGATAATGTACAGTCGTTCATTATCAAGGCGTTTTAGCATACTCAGGGACATGTTAGGCAGCTTTATGTTGTCCGCAGACACTCAACTGGGACCTCAAAAGCCAGATTTTGCTGTTACTAAATTGGTCACAGTACTCATATTTGGCATTTTTTGCCCACAGGGGTCTGGATGGGCGTCGATGCGCCCATCCAGACCCCTCAAACTACTCGGAAATCGGAACTCCGTGACCCCAAGAACCCTCCATGCCGCATACGGTCGAGGCAAAACCCGCCGCAAAATCGAGCGCACGCTCAATGGCCTCGGGTCCGCCCTCGCCGCGCTTGGCGGAATCGAGATAGCACATCAAAAAGGAAGTTAGGAACGAGTCACCGGCCCCCATGGTGTCCTTCATGTCAGTTACGGGCTTGGCATGCTCACGATAGTAGCGTTCGCCATCATAGGCGATGCAACCCTCGGCGCCCGCCGTTGCGGACACAAAGCGCGGACCCAGGTTTTTAACCCAAGCGAGGCGCTCGCGAATCTCATCTTCGCTCGCGGCATCCGCAGCGCTCAAAAAGGCGAAGTCGACAAACGGGGCAATCTGCTCATAGTACCCATCGGTCGAATCGTCCGAGAAATCAAACGATACGGTGATGCCCGCTTTCTTCAGCTTGGGAAGCTCGCGCTCGGTGAAGCAGTAATTGCCCGAATGGACCACATCGAACTGCTTCATGTATGCCAGGTCAAAGCGATCGAGCACATAGCGCGCATCACCGCGGATGCCGCCCTCGTTCGACCCGAGGAACACACGGTCGCCATCGACCACGGTCACGCGTGCCGCACCGTTCTCGCCAATGAGCTGCTTGCACTTGGCGAGCTCCACGCCCTCGTCCTCAAGACTCGCAATGACATGCTCGGCTGCAGCATCATTTCCGAAGATGCCCATGTAGGCAGAGCGCACGGCACCACACTTCCTGGCATACACGGCAAAGTTCACCGCGTTGCCGCCCGGATACATCGTGTGAATATGCTCGTAGCGATCGACAACGTTGTCGCCAAATCCAAGCGCGTTAACGTTAAATGCCATGACGCCGCTCCCCTCTCATGCGAACAAAACCATTGTAATGGCAGCCGCTCCGCCCTGGTCCTACGCGAGCTCCAGCAAATCCGGCAGCTGGTCGATAATCTTGTCGGCCGTATCCTGGCTAAAGCCAAAGCGCTCCTCGCGCTTGGCGATTACTGTCAATCCCGCTCGTTTGCCAGCAGTGATGCCATATACCGAGTCCTCCACGCAGCAGCAATGGTCCGCAGGCAGCGCCAAGCGGTCTATAGCATGCAGGTAGATATCGGGCTCGGGTTTGCTGCGCTTGAACTGCTCGCCCGAGACCAAAAACTCAAAGTAATCGCGAATGCCGCAGGTGTTTAGCACTTCCTCAATATTATTGAGAGGCGACGACGAAGCCAGCGCAACGCGAACCCCACGGTCTTTAAGCCCCGTCAGCGTCTCAGAGACGCCGGGGTTGAGCAACTTGCTGTAATCACAGGGATAGGTGCTCGCCCACACTTCATAGCGAGCCTCGGCATCGGCGGGTTCAAGGACACCCTGCCCTGCGCGCTTGTACCACTCTACAAGCACCTGCTGAAAATCTTGATGCGACGAACCAACGATTGCATTAAGCTCGTCACGCGTCACAGAAATCTGCAGGTAATCGATAAACTTCTCGAGTTCCTTTTGATAGTAAAACTCGGTATCGACCAAAACGCCGTCCATGTCAAAGATAACGGCGTCGAACGGAAATGCGGACACGGCACCCTCCCTAACAAAAAGGCGCCCGCAAGCGGACGCCCGAACCATGCACTATCGGCGATTCTAACCCAGCAGCTTATCGAGTACCACCGCGATGCCGTCTTCGTTGTTATCGGCGGTCACCATCTGAGCCACAGCCTTAACCTCATCGACGGCGTTACCCATGGCAACACCCGTGCCCGCCCACTCGATCATGGACTTATCGTTCTGGCCGTCGCCAAACGAAATGACCTCGCTGGCATCGATGCCCAGCTTAGACAGGGAGCCCTCGAGTGCACGGGCCTTATCGATACCGGGCGCCGTAAACTCAAAGTACCAGTCGGCCGTGAACATGCCCGAAAGCGTCTCGGTAAAGGGCGCGTACATCTCCTCATGGTGCGCCTGCAGATAGGCCGGATCGCCGGCGGTGAGCAGCTTGTCCACCGGATAGGCATCGGCCACCTCGTGAAGGCTCTCGACCTCGCGGATCTTAAGGTCGCACGCATCGCGCTCGTACTTGACAATGTTCTTCTGCGAACCGTCGGGCAGTGTGATCATGCAGCGGTATGAGTCCACGACATGCAAATCGCGGCCAAGAGAGATCATAGGGATCACGTCGAAGTTGCGCAGGTGATCGAGCAGGCGATGCAGCTCGTCGACCGGCATAGCTTGGTCAAACAGAACCTCGTCGGTCTGGGCATCGACCACGTGCGCGCCGTTAAAGGCCACCAGCAGGCCATCGTGGTTCTGAAGATCGAGTTCCTGACCCAAGGCGCGAAGTCCCCACGCGGGACGGCCCGAAGCCAAGATGAGCTTGATGCCCGACTCCTGCGCCACGAGCAGCTTCTCACGCGTGCGCGGGCTGATCACCTTCTGGTCGTTGGTGAGCGTACCGTCGATATCCATTGCGATGGCTTTGATTGCCATATATGCCTCCCTGTCATTAAGCAACCTTGTCTGAGTCATCATACAGAATGCCCGCCACGCCTCTGTTTGCAACGGGTAAAAAGCCATATTGTCCCGAACATGAACGGCGTGCAGACGTTGAGCTCAATCGCTCGGGTCAAATACGTCTGCTAGCGACTCTCATCCGTCGGTGCGCCCTCGACGATTACGATTCCCGCCGAGGCACCCAGCGCGCTGGCGCCGACCTCGATAAACGCACGATCCTCCTCATAGGTATGAATGCCGCCCGCTGCCTTATTCATCCAGACAGCAAAGGGCCCGCATCCCAACGGATTCGGGCCCCTTTCTGCTTAACGCTTAATCAGCGGCAAAGTCTACTTGCGGTGAGCGCGATAGAACTCGATGAGCGCCTGAGTCGAAGCGTCCTGCTCGGCCTTGGCGGCGTCATCGTGGAAGGCAGGGGTGATCTGCTTGGCGAGCTGCTTGCCCAGCTCGACGCCCCACTGGTCGTAGGAGTCGATGCCCCAGACCGTGCCCTCGACGAACACGATGTGCTCGTACAGGGCGATGAGCTCGCCGAGCGCGAACGGGGTCAGCGTGTCGCCGAAGATGGAGGTCGTCGGACGGTTGCCCTCAAAGCAACGGGCCGGAACGATCTGCTCGGGCGTGCCCTCGGCGCGGACCTCGTCGGCCGTCTTGCCAAAGGCGAGCGCCTTGGTCTGAGCCAGGAAGTTGCCCAGGAACAGCTCGTGGACGTCCTGGCCGTTGTCGGTCGCGGGGTTGGCGGTGTTGGCAAAAGCGATAAAGTCGGCCGGAACAACCACGGTGCCCTGGTGCAGCAGCTGATAGAAGGCATGCTGGCCGTTGGTGCCGGGCTCGCCCCAGAAGATCTCACCGGTATCGGAGGTCACAGCGCTGCCGTCCCAGCGGACGTGCTTGCCGTTGGACTCCATGGTGAGCTGCTGCAGGTAGGCCGGGAAACGGTGCAGGTACTGGCTGTACGGCAGCACGGCATGGCTCTTGGAACCGAAGAAGTTGACGTACCAGACGTTGAGCAGACCCATCAGCGCGACGGCGTTGTTCTCGAGCGGCGTGTTGCAGAAGTACTCGTCGATGGCGTGGAAGCCCTCGAGGAACCGCTGGAAGCGCTCGGGGCCGAGCACGACGATCAGCGACAGACCCACAGCAGAATCGACGGAGTAACGGCCACCGACCCAGTTCCAGAAACCGAAGGCGTTGGCCGGGTCGATACCAAAGGCCTCGACCTTGTCGAGCGCAGTGGAGACGGCGACAAAGTGCTTGGTCACGGCCTCGGCGTTCTGCTCATCGGAACCGTCGATGGCACCCTGGGCCTTGAGCTGCTCGAGCATCCAGGTCTTGACCTCGCGAGCGTTGGTGAGAGTCTCGAGTGTGGTGAAGGTCTTGGAGACGATGATCACGAGCGTGGTCTCGGGATCGAGACCCTTGAGCTTCTCGGCCTGATCGTTGGGGTCGATGTTGGAGATGTAGCGGCAGTCGATACCGGCGTCGGCATAGGGACGCAGGGCCTCGTAGGCCATGACCGGGCCCAGATCGGAGCCACCGATGCCGATGGACACCAGGTGCTCGATCTTCTTGCCGGTAACGCCCTTCCACTCACCGGAGCGCACGCGCTCGGCGAAGGCGTACATGCGGTCGAGGACCTCGTGCACGTCGGCGACGACATCCTGGCCGTCAACGATGAGCTGGCCCTTCTCGCTTGCCGGACGGCGAAGCGCGGTGTGCAGGACGGCACGGTCCTCGGTGGTGTTGATGTGCTCGCCGGAGAACATGGCGTCGCGGCGCTCCTCGAGCTTCACCTCGCGGGCAAGATCGCACAGCAGCTTGACGGTCTCATCGGTCACCAGGTTCTTGGATAGATCGAAGTGAAGGTCGCCGGCGTCAAAGCTCAGCTTGTTCACGCGGTCGGCGTCAGCAGCGAACCAGGCCTTAAGGTCGATGCCCTCGGCCTCGAGCTTCTCCTGATGAGCCTCGAGCGCCTTCCAAGCGGCGGTCGACGTAGCGTCGATAGGTGCGGCAACAGTTGCCATAAAGTCCTCCTCAGCATACGGGCGCATTTCTCCATGCGCCCGGATAATCAGATACCCTTATTCTAACGCAGGTCAAGACCGTAATCAGCGAGCGTTGCCAATCCACCCCCAAACGGCGACCGACCAAAAAGGGACAGGTTTATTTTGGCAGGTCAAACGCTTTACCTATCAAAACTATGCGGCGGCGCACACACTGGCGAGCAACTCGCGCAAGGGAGAACCGATGCCGTCCAACAGCTCGGGCGCGATGATGGCAAAAACGGGAACCTCGCCGGTGCCCACCGCGGCGGGCACCTTTCCCTCCGAGACAATGCACCCGTAGGGAACAAAGCCGTCCTCGCCGGCATCGAGCACGGCCATGCGACGGGCAAGTTCGCGCGCAAAGCCAGCCGTATCGGCATCGCCGATCGCCAAGACAAAGTCCACGCCCTCATCGGTCGCCAGGGCTACGGCCTCATCGACCAGCTCGTCTCCCCCGTCGCCCCCGACCGCGCCGCAACGAAAGAGCACGCGTTCGAGCAGGGCGCG
>CALGKS010000164.1 GCA_937930475.1 uncultured Collinsella sp.
CGGAGATGTGTATAAGAGACAGAACCAAAGCCCAGCAGCGGAATAATGACCAGGTAGACCATGGCGACGCTGCCGCCCATGGCGTAGGCCATGGTAAAGGCGAAGATCAACACCAGCGGCGAGCGCACGGCGATGCGGATGAGCATCATAAAGGCCTGCTGCACGTTGTTGATGTCGGTGGTGAGGCGGGTGACGAGCGAGGAGCTCGAGAACTCGTCGATGTTGGCGAAGCTGAACGTCTGGATCTTGTAGAACAGGTCGCGACGCAGGTTCTTGGCAAAGCCGCAGCTGGCGTGGCTGCAGGTGATGCCCGCGGCGGCGCCAAAGGCGAGCGATGTCAGCGCGATGAGCACCAGAAGGCCGGCGGTGGGCAGCATCTCGGCGACGGCGGCGCCGTCCTTGATGGCGTCGATCATGTCGGCGGTGATAAACGGAATCAGCATCTCGCAGATTACCTCGCCAAGCACCAGTAGCGGCGTGACGATCGTGACCTTCTTGTAATCGCGGATGCTGCCCATAAGGGTTTTAATCATCCAGTTCCTCCCAGGTTACGCGGATTTTCTCGAGCATCTCGGCGAGCTGCTCGCGCTCGTCGTGGGTGAGGGCGCTAAAGGCCTGCTCCCTAAAGCGGATGCGCGAGGCTTGGTCGATGCGGGCCTTTTCCCAGCCGATCTCGGTCAGGCGAATGGTGAGCTGACGTCGATCTTTTGGATTGCGGCTACGCTCGATGATGCCGGCGCACTCGAGCTTGGACAAGATCTCGGAAAGCGACCCCGGCTTGAGGTCGAAGTGCATGCCGAGCTCCTGCTGCGACATTTCGCCGTTTTCCTGCTTGGCAAGCAGGCAGACGATGGGTGCCTTGCCGGACACGCCGCCGCCGTGAAAGTGCATGTAGTGGCCGCAAAAACCCAGGCCGCTCAGGATGCGCTTGGCGAGGTGGTCTTCGCCGTTAACTGCTTCGGGCACGTCTACCGGCTGCGAAGGGTCGCCGCCGGGCTCGTGCGGATAGACGAGTGGTTCAACACACATGTTGTTGCATTGCTCCTTTCTTTAGTTAGGTAGAGAGATTGTTTTGTACCTAAGTGATTCTAGAGGTACCTAACTGATTGTCAAGGTGCCGAATCGATTTTGTGGCAGTGCTGGGGTGCCGGTGCCAGGGGAATCTTGGACAGTCTTTGCAGCGTAGATTCAGCGGGCCACGGCATATCCCGGAGTTTCCGATAGGTTCATTAAGGGGGCGAGACTGGCAGTTGCCGGTTTCGCCCCCTTGGCTTTCCGAGACTTAGAGCGGCTCGTCGCCGGTTCGGAGGATGGCGAGATATGGCTCATATGAAAACGTGCGGTATCGTTTCCTGCTCGTATCGCGTTGGACAAGAATGCCCCAATCGGTAAATTGGGATATAAGGTTGTTTGCGCTCGATCTGCTAATCTGCATTCGTTCAGACACAAAGGCGGTGTCGACGATCGGATTGCCCTCGAGAAGGTCGAGTAGCATAAGGGCGTTCGTCGTAGCCCTTCCCGCCTTTTCGCGAATCAGCCTTTCGGTTTCCGAATGGAGGTCGACAAGCTTCCGCATCGAATCCCGTGCCTCGCGTGCGCTTGCAAGCAAGCAGGTACTGAAAAACGAAACCCATCCCTCAAAATCGCCTCTCTGCCTTACGCGCATAAGCCAATCGTAGTATTCGCTCCTGTGTCGTTTGAGTTCATACGAGGGGTAGATGACCGGCTTGGTGAGCGCCCCATCATGTATGAGCGAAAGGAGGATGAGCAGACGCCCGAGGCGTCCGTTGCCGTCGAGGAACGGGTGTGTGGTTTCAAACTGGTAGTGCACCAAAGCGGCCTTGATGACCGGATCGATGTCGTCACGCTCGTTGATGAAAAGCTCGAGGTCGCCAAGTGCCTCCTTCATATCCTCCGTGTTGGGAGGGACATACGGGGCCTCATTGAGCGTGCAGCCGTTTGGTCCGACCCAGTTCTGAGTCGTCCTGAACTGGCCCGGCGTCTTGTCGGAGCCTTTGCCATTTCCAAGCAATGTGGCATGGACGGATTTGAGCAGCCTCATACAGAGTGGCAGTTCCTCCATGAGCTTAGTCGCCTGCTGCACCGCTCGAGTGTAGTTGACGACGTCGGTTAGGTCCCGGCTCGCATTGGATTCGTTTGACGGGTCAAGAACATCATCGAACGTACATTGCGTACCCTCGATTTGAGAGGACAAGAGCGCTTCCTTGCGAACGTACATAGAAAGGTACATGTCGATGTTCGGAACAAAGCGAGACATGCCCTCAACCTCGCCGAGTATGGCGCGGCAATCGGAGACAAGCCGCATGGAATCAGCGGATAAATTGATTGGAAAGAATGAATCCATATTGGCGGGTCTAAACGAATCATAGGCGAGGGCTCCTGAAAGGTTGTGCCTGACGTTTCCCTGTCGTCCGGGTGTGATGGGTGCGAGCATCGGTAGTGTCCTAAGAACAAATTTGAGCCAAAACTTGTTCTTAGAATTTTATAGCGCCTTCTAAGGCCAAGTTTCTGCAATAAGAAGCGTCAGAAAAACTCTAAGAACAAAATTACGCCCAAACTTGGTCTTACATCCGAAGGTAAGACTTAGATTGCACTGCGCTACACTTAGTCGCGCTATGGCGACATCGCGTCGCGCCCGACCCAAGGGGGACACTCATGAAGAACACTCAGCTGCTGCTGATCAACGATATGTGCGGCTACGGCAAGGTCGCGCTCTCGGCCATGCTGCCGGTGCTGTCGCACATGGGCTATCGCATCCACAACCTGCCGACGGCCCTCGTTTCCGATACGCTCAACTACCCCAAGTTCTACATTCACGACACCACGGAGTACGTGCGCCAGAGCCTCGCTATCTGGGAGGAGCTCGGCTTTGAATTTGATGCTATCTCGACCGGCTTTATCGTGACCGAGGAAGAGACGCGCATCATCTCGGACTTTTGCCACCGCCGCGCTCAAAAGGGCACCAAGGTGTTCGTCGATCCCATCATGGGCGATAACGGCAAGCTCTACGCCGGCGTGCCCGAGTCCACGATCGGCCTCATGCGCAGCCTGCTCGAGTGCGCCGACTACGCGGTTCCCAACTACACCGAGGCATGCCTGCTCACCGACACGCCCATCGCCGAGCAGATTACGCCCGACGAGGGCCGCACCCTTGTGGATGCCATGCGCGCGCTGGGCGCCAAATCTGTGGTCATTACGAGCGCCGTAGTCAATGGCACGAACGCGGTTATCGGTTACGACCATGTGGCGGGGGAGTACTTTACGATTCCCTTTGAGCTCATTCCGGTTTATTTCCTGGGCACGGGCGACACGTTCTCGGCGGTGCTCGTCGGCCGCGCGATGGCCGGTTGGAGTCTGCAGCGCGCGACGGCCGATGCCATGCGTGTGGTGGCTGAGCTTATCGAGCGCAATGCCGACCAGGAGGACAAGTCGGCCGGCCTTCCCATCGAGGCCTGCCTGGATGTGATTGACCATGAGTAATGCTGGCGAGGGCGGCGTCAAGCCTGCGGGCGAGAATAGGCCGCTCGACGCGCCGCGTGGCAAGCGGCCGCGTATCCGCGTGAGCTGCGTGGACCAGTTGGGTGCGTGCCGCTGCCACCATGGTCACAAGCCCGGCGACGTCTTCGACTTCGATCGCGATCGCGGCAAGATGTGCTCCATGGCCTGCCACGTGGGCTTTCCCTATATCGATATCCTGCGCTATGGCGGAACCGTGCCTGGCAACGAGCCCGGCACGGCAAAGTTCTGCTGCCCCGAGGTCGATACGCTGAACGTTTGGCTCGCCGAGATCGTTGACGAGTAGTCGAGCGCAATGTGTCAAAGGGACAGCCCCTTTGACACATTCGCCGGTGGTGCCCCTTCTTTTGCTTATAATCTCAAATCTCTGCATTTCATCTGATTTTAGGTATAAAAATTCTACGTTTCATCGATAATCAAGCATATAAAACTTTGCATTTCATTCGATGACACCGAGGGGAGAGCCTATGCTGCGCAGGAAAATAGCGGCAGAGCTGGAGCGTTGGCTGAAGTCTTCCGAGCAAAAGGCCTTGTTCATTACGGGTTCTCGCCAGATTGGCAAAAGCTATTCGATTCGCGCATTTGGCAAAGCCAACCATGCAACCTACATCGAGCTTAACCTCATGGAAAATCGCCAGGCAAAAGATGCTCTTCTCGAGGCACGGGATGCCGACGATTTCATCAGCAGGGTGACGCTTCTCTCGGGAAAGCCGATAGCACCGGGCAAAACGCTCGTGTTTATCGATGAGGTCCAAGAGGCCCCCGACATCATGACGATGGCAAAGTTCCTTGTTGAGGACGGGAGGTGCCGCTGGGCGTTTTCGGGGTCAATGCTCGGGACCCAGTTCAAGGTCGTTAGGTCCTATCCCGTGGGATATGTTCACGAGCTTAGGATGTTCCCGCTCGATTTCGAGGAGTTTTGCTGGGCGATCGGGGTGAGCGAGGGAGCTCGCCAAACGATACGCGACGCGTGTATCAGCGAGAAGCCCATTCCTGATTACATTCACGACGCGATGATGGCAAACTTCAGGACCTATACCGTTGTCGGTGGAATGCCAGAGGTCGTGCAGCGTTTCCTTGACACGCGGGGCGACCTTGCCTCTGTTCGTCAGCTACAGTCAGAGCTCAACGAACAGTACCGGCGGGATATCTCCAAGTATGTAAGCGGGCGAGCCCTTCAGGTGCAGAGCATTTACGATCAGCTCCCTATTATGCTCGAGGGCGAAAACAAACGCTTCGTGCTCAATTCCATTGACCTCAAGGCGCATTACGACAAGTACCAGCGAGATTTTGTCTGGCTTGTCGATGCCGGCGTTGCTCTCAAGGCGGATATCGTAAGCGAGCCAAAGTCGCCCCTGCTCAAGACGGCACGGCCATCGCAGTTCAAGCTATACCAATCGGATACGGGCATGTTGATGGCGCGCTACCCCGTTGGCGTCGCCCAGGCGGCGTATCTTGATAGCAAGGAACCCAATCTGGGCGGTATTTACGAAAACGTGGTGGCCCAGCAGCTGACTGCCCAAAATCGCCAGCTTTACTACTATCAGACAAAGAAGCGCGGCGAAGTGGACTTTGTGGTCGACGGACCGGATGGAACGGCTGTTCCGATCGAGGTTAAATCGGGTTCCTATTACCACGCGCACGCCGCGCTCGGTCATGTGCTTGATACGGCCGAATATGGCGTAAGGCTTGGGATTGTTTTCTCGAGAGGCAACGTTGAACGCAGCGGAGCTGTTCTTTATTTGCCGCTATATGCGACCTGGGCCCTTTCGGATGTTTTGGGTGACTCCTGTGCCGAGGGGATAAAGCTGGAGGTCAAGCCGGTCTAGGGACAGTCCCCGATGCGACAAAGGGATAGTGCCTTTGTCGCATCCGCTATCCGAGATAATGAGCGTGGATTTTCTCCCGTCTAGAGCGCACTTGAATGCTCAAAGTGGGAGAAAATCCACGCTCGATCTGTATGCCGATGACGCGGCTCGCGAGGTTCGTGCGCCCGCGAACCTACATCTGCTCGAGCATGGCAGTGCAGCCGGCGAGCACATCGCGGTAGGTGGCATCGAAGTTGCCGGTGTACCAGGGATCGGCCACGTCGCCGGGGCGCTCGGTCCAATCGAGCAAGCGTGTAATCTTGCCGTCGGGGTCGTCGCCAAAGATGCGACGCAGACCGCGCGCGTTCTCAGCATCCATATAAACAATGCGATCCCAGTTGCCATACTCTGCGCGCCGCACCTGACGTGCGCGATGTGCGACGACGGGAATCCCAACCTCGCGTAGCTTGGCAACGGTACCGTGATGTGGCGGGTTGCCGATCTCCTCGGTCGAGGTCGCGGCGGAATCGATGACAAACTCGTCCGCGCGTCCGGCGCGGTGCACCAGCTCGGTAAACACCGACTCAGCCATCGTCGAGCGGCAGATATTTCCATAGCAGATAAAAAGAATGCGTTGCATAGAACGATACCTTTCATATAGAAGGCTGCTAAAGAGTCGAAGCCGGGCGCATGCCAAGTTTTATTTCTTGGCCAGTTTGAAATAGCGCTCAAATATCAGCTCAAATACGTAATAGAACATCAGGCGACTGTCGAGGTCCATGCTGCCCAAGCGGATTTCTTTTTGCACGGTGTAGATAGGGTAGTCGGCTAGTTTCGAGAGAGAATTCCGAGAAAAGCCGGTGAGCGTGACAACCTTGCATCCGCGCGTTTTGGCTATCGATGTGGCGTCAATAGACACCTGCGTCTCGCCGCTTACAGAAACACTGAAGACCAGGTCGTTTTTGCCGAGGAGTTCTGCGTAATGCCTCATGACGTGGCGTTCACTGAGCGTGTCGGTATTCTTGCCCATGATCTTGAGCTTTTCCGCCATTTCGAGGCATGGGTATTTTGAAAAGCCCGAGCAGAAGAACACGATATGCGAGGCGTCCTGGATAAGACTCACAACCGAATCGATGACCCGGTCGTTAAGCAGATCTTTGGTCTGTACGAGCTGGGTATCAAGAGGAAGCGTCTCGATAGTGAATCGATTGCGGTCGAGCGAGGCGGAATACGATTGTTTGAGCTCCGTAAACCCCGAGAAGCCAAGCTTATGGGCAAGCCTGACGATTGTATTGGGAGCGACGAAGAACCGTTCAGCAACGCTCTTAAGCGTGACATCGTCAATATCATCACGCAGCTCGATGATGTAGCGCATGATCTCGCTTTCGAGATCGTTGAGCTTGCTCTCGCCAGCTCGCACATGATCATAAAAAGATTCTTGATCTTTCATAAGATGTTTCAGCCCCTCGCATCTCGCCGTACATATGGTACCGCTTTGTGTAGCCAGGTGAGAAATCGGTAGTCGGTCAAGATTGCCTATTGCCCATGAACTGGGCAAACGCGCGTGTCTGCCTACACATATCTGTGTCGTGAGCGAAATCATGTGTCCCCGTTTCGCATTGGCCCACACGGGGATTCGCAAATGACCTTATGTCGCAAAATATCAATCGAAACGAAGCAAGCCGAGGACAACCGCGGAGCCCAAGGTCTTCGAGAACACCGATCAGCCAACCCTGGAGGGACGGAACATGAAGGATAAGCTCAATATTGTGATCGTTGGCGGCGGCTCCACGTGGTGCCCTGGCATTCTTAAAGCCCTGACCAAGCACATGGACATTCTGCCGCTGAACCGCGTGATGCTCTATGACATCGATGCCGAGCGTCAGCGTCCGATCGGCGAGTTTGGCAAGATCCTCTTCGCCGAGGAGGAGCCCGGTGTGGAGTTCGGTTACACCACCGATAAGGACGAGGCTTACACCGACGTCGACTTTGTGCTCTGCCAGATTCGTACCGGCGGCTACGAGATGCGTAGCAAGGACGAGAAGATTCCGCTGCATATGGGAATCATCGGCCAGGAAACGGTGGGCCCTGGCGGCATGGCTTACGGTATGCGCTCCATGCATGACATGGTTGAGATCGTCAACGACGTTCGCGCTCATAGCCCGGAGGCGTGGATTATCAACTACACCAACCCGGCTGCTATTGTGGCATATGGTCTCGAGCGCGTCCTGCCCGACGAGCATCGCGTCCTCAACATCTGCGATCAGCCCGTCAACCTCATGCGCTCTTACGGTCGCCTGCTCGGTCGCGATATGAGCAAGACGGAGCCCGTGTACTTTGGCCTCAATCACTTCGGTTGGTTCAAGCACATCTACGATGAAGAGGGCCATGACCTCGTCCCGCAGATTAAGGAGTACACGGAGAAGAACGGCTTCCTTCCTGCCGATGCCGAGCAGCGTGACCAGTCCTGGCTTGATACCTACGCCATGGTCAAGGACATGCTCGAGGACTTCCCCGACTATCTGCCCAACACTTATCTGCAGTACTATCTGTATCCCGAGTACAAGGTCGCTCACCTCGACCCCGACTACACTCGCTCCGACGAGGTTATCAACGGTCGTGAAAAGCGCGTGTTCGCCGAGTGCGAGCGTGTTGCCAAAGTCGGCACCGCAAAGAACTCCTCGGTTGTGCAAAACGACGCTCATGGCGATATGATCGTGGAAATCACCTCGGCCATTTATCGCAACACCAACAAGACCTTCATTGTCATCGTGCCCAACAACGGCATTATCGAGGGCATGCCCGATGACGCCATGGTCGAGGTCGCGGCAAGCGTGGGCGCCAATGGCCCGCAGCCCTATGCTGTTGGCAAGATCGGTACCTTCTATCGCGGCCTTATGGAGAACCAGTACGCCTATGAGCGCCTGACTGTTGAGGCTTGGATGGAGGGTTCCTACGAGAAGGCTCTGCAGGCACTCACGCTTAATCGTCTGGTCGGTGACGCAAAGAAGGCCCGCAAAGTGCTCGACAAGCTCATCGAGGCCAATAAGGATTACTGGCCGGAGCTTAAGTAGCTAGTTCCATAGCGCTTGATAACTGTTATGGGGCGTGTGGGCTGTGGAGCTGCACGCCCCGTTTCTTTAAGAGGGGTATCCCATGAACAAAGATGAGCTGCTGGCAAAGTTCCAGCGCCTGGGCAAAGTCCTCATGACGCCTGTCTTGATCCTGCCAATCGCCGGCATCCTTCAGGGCTTTGGCAATGCCTTTACCAGCCCCACCCTTACGGCAGCTGTTCCCTGGCTTGCTGCTCCGGGCTTTGCGATCTTCTTTTCGATTCTCAAGGCCGCTGCCAGCATCGTTATGAACAACATCCCGGTTATCTTCTCGATTTGTCTCGCCTATGGCTTCGCCAAGTCCGAGAAGGCTACCGCGGCGCTTTGTGGCTTTTTGGGCTACATGTGCATGAATTCCGTGATGGGCACGTTCCTTACGGCGACTGGCGTCATCGATCCCGCGAATCTTACGACGGGCCAGAGCACGATCCTCGGCATCACCACGCTCGACACTGGCGTTATCGGCGGTCTTCTGGTGGGCGCAATCGTCGCATGGTTGCATAACCGTTACTACAAGATTGAGCTGCCTGCCGTGTTCTCCATCTTCAACGGCACGCGCTTTATCCCAGCGGTGACGCTGCTCTCATGCAGCATCCTCGCATTGGTCATGTCCTTTGTTTTCCCGTTTATTCAGAACGCTCTCGGTGCGCTGTCCGAGTTCATCAAGACTACGGGTGCCTTTGGTGCATTTGTCTACGGCGCCGGCGAGCGCATGCTCCTGCCTTTTGGCCTGCATCACTTTGTCTATTTGCCGTTCTTCTTCACGTCGCTCGGTGGCGTCGAGACCATCGACGGCCAGACTGTTCAGGGCGCTATCAATATCTACAACGCGATCCTGGGCTCTCCCAGCACGCCGTTTAACATCGAGGTCAGCCGTTTTGTCATGAACGGCAAGGTTATCTTCGCCATGTTCGGCCTGCCTGGCGCTGCACTCGCCTTCTACAAGACGGCGCTTCCCAAGAACAAGAAGAAGACCGCAGCGCTCATGATTGCCATCGTGGTGCCTTGCATCCTCTCCGGCATTACCGAGCCGCTCGAGTACTCCTTCCTGTTTATCGCGCCCATCCTCTACGTGTTCCACGCTCTCATGGCTGGTCTTGCCTATGCGCTGACCTATATCCTGCAGTTCAACGTGGCTGGCTCCGCGTCCTTCGGCGGCCCGCTCTTGTCGTTGATCTTTAACGGCATTATGGGTGCAGCCAAGGGCTCCAACTGGCAGGTTATCCTGTTCCTCGGCCCCATCTACTTCGTGGTGTACTACTTCGTCTTCAAGTTCATCATTCTTAAGAAGGACCTTAAGACTCCCGGCCGCGAGGAAGAGTCCGACGATGAGGCCGCAAAGGCTCCCAAGACTGTGATCAGCGACCTCATTCCCGCCATCGTTGAGGCAGTGGGCGGCGACAACAATATTAAGTCTGTCGAGGCCTGCTTCACCCGTCTGCGCATCCAGCTCAATGACTGTGACAAGGTGGTTGACGACGCCGAGTTTACCGAAAAGCTCGAAGCGCGTGGCATCGTGCATGTCAACGGCGGTGTGCAGATTGTCTACGGCAACATGGCATCTAACTACGCAACCCAGATGCGCGAGCTGCTGGGTATGGAGTAAACGACTCAAACACACAATCAAGATTAATACAGGTCGGCGTCCGATCCTTCAATCGGGCGCCGACCTGTGCTGTTTTGGGGTGAATGGGCAAGCACATGACGTGCTCGCTGCTCTCTTTTGGCGCTGCCTATCGTGTATTCGGACGCCTTGTGACGGTGAGGTGCGTTCTTTTCGGTTCTAGCGTGTTTGCGGCTAGCGCTGCGCCCGAAGTCGATTTGCACAGCTGATATACAGAGCGTTAACCGCGCTTTGTAGGCTCATGCCCTCAACCAAGGCGGTCGAGTACTCGCTGAGTGACTCCGCGCTCACGGGTAGCAAGAGCTCGCGCGCCCCGTTGTTATCGAATGCCATGTTGCTCGATATCCAAATAACGCGGCAACCTCGCCGCTTGGCCTCAACGTAAAGATTGAAGATGTGGCTCGTCTTCCCTGAGAACGATACAAAGATGGTTAGGTCGTCGGGTTGGAGCAGACAGAGCGACGTCTCCTGTCCCTTGACGGAGCCGAATGAGAAGCACAGTCGGTTTACGCGGCTCAGCTTTTCGCAGAGTGAGCGGGCGGCGAGATTGGAGAATGAGCTTCCGTATACGTAGACATTTTGCGCATCGAGAAGCCAGTCAACGGCCTGCTCGAGTCGATCCTCGGTGAGCAGACGTTTTGTTTCAAGCAAAGAGGTCTCTACGATATCGAAATACCAGGGTATATCGATTTGCTTATGAGCCCTTGCCTCGGTTGTCTCACGCTGGAGCCAAGCGTTGAAGTCGTCAACTTGCTCTTTGAACGATCGAAAGCTCGAGCCGTTTACGCGCCTGCAGAAGCGCGAGATGGTCGCGGGCGATGTATTGCACGCGCGGGCAAGTTCTTCTATTGAGAGCTCTGGGATCTCGTCGTGATGGGAAAGGGCGTAGAGTGCGATGTGGGCGTCAAGGCTGCCACCCTTCTCGACGTCTTCGATACAAGACCTGAGGTTCGAATAGACCTCGTACATCGACATTCAAATCACTCCAAACAATAATGCCCCGGAGCGGATATGCCATCTCCGGAGCATTGTGGTGAAGCTATGGGACGGATTTATTCCATGCCCAAGTATTCTCTCATTTCGACTTTGTAGACAGAAGCTTTATTGCCGTAAACGATTTGAACACCGCCGCCAACGTGCACGATGGCGCTGGCGCCGAGGTCTTTGGTGAAGACACTATCGTCCTTGACCAGGGCGGTGTCTTTGAGGCTGAGCCTCAGGCGAGTGAAGCAGGCGTTGACACCCGAGATGTTATCGGCGCCGCCCACGGCTTCCACGATCTGCGGGATGAGCTCGCTTACCTGGACAGGTGCTTTGGAGTCGATGGCCGACGTGTCATCCGCTGCCTGCGTGTCATCATCCTCGCGGCCCGGGGTTTTGAGGTCAAATTTCTTGATAAAGGTGCGGAACAGCACGTAATAGATTCCGAAGTAAGCGATGCCGAGCGGAATAAGCCAGAACCAGTTGGAGCCTTTATCGGCGTTCATGATGCCGTTGAAGATCCACGAGAGGAGCGGTCCGCCGAAGGCGGAAGGTCCGGGCACATTGAACTGTACCAGGTAGGTGAGTACATATGCGATGCCGCACAGCAGGGCGTGGACCACGTAGAGTACGGGCGCTACAAAGAGGAAGGAGTACTCGAGCGGTTCGGTTATGCCCATGATGGCGGCCGGAATAACGGCGGCGATCATGAGGGAGCCGACCTTCTTTTTATTCTCGGGACGGGCGCAGTGGTAGATGGCGAGCGCCGCCGCGGGCAGGCCGCACATGGCGAACAGCACCTTGCCGTTCATGACGTATTTTGAGATGTCGATGTCGTACATCATGCCGGGCGTGTTGAGCATGGCGTTGTAGATGTTGACAGCACCCTCGACGGTCTGGCCGTCAACCTGGATGCTACCGCCCAAAGAAGTGAAGAAAAACGGCAGATAGATGAAATGATGCAGGCCGAAGGGCAGAAGCATGCGCTCGGAGAAGCCATAGATGAACGCGCCAAACACCCCGGTGGAATCGATGAGTGTCGAGGCGGCCTTTAGGCCGGTTTGCACAAACGGAAACACGAAGGCGAGCGCAACGCCCACCAGGCTTGCGAAAACGACGGTGAGGGCGGGGACGCAGCGTGTGCCGTTGAAGATGCCGAGCACCGGCGGAAGCTGCACCTTATAGAACCGGTTGTGGATCCATGCAACTACCAAGCCGATGATGATGCCGCCGAATACGCCGGTGTCGAGTGTGGTTACGCCCAGGATGGCGTTCTGACCGGTCTGCAGGTTGGCGGGATCGATGGTGCCCAGCAGGATAAGCAGCTGACCCATGATCGTGTTCATGGTCATGTAGCCGATGAAGCCTGAGAGTGCGGCGGTCGCCTTCTCGGCCTTGGCGTAACCGTAAGCGATGCAGATCGCAAAGAGAACCGAGATGTTACCATTGATAACGTTGCCGGCTGCTTTGATGAGCGTGCTAAAGATCACCATCGGCTCGGTGCCCAAAAACGGGCAGAGCGAGATGAGGTTAGCATTGGAAAGGGCGGAGCCCAGGCCGACCAAAATGCCGGAAACGGGCAGGAGGAGGACCGGCGCCATGAGCACCTTGCCGAGTCTCTGGAACTCGCTGTAGAGCTTGCTTTCTTTCATGATGTTCCTTCGATGCGCGGGGAGTTAGGACAGGGTCGGCCAATAATCGCCGTTCGCTTCGATCAGGTCGTCGAGGATTTGGCGCGCGACGGTAGTCGAAGGGACGGTCTTGTTGATTGCGATGGCTTCGAGCGCCTTCTGGTAGGAATGCTCGTAATATGCGTCGACGGCGAGCTTCTCACTGGCATTCTGCTCTTCGATAAGCCCCTTGTAGAAGGTGGGGATAGCAGGCTGGCTGATGGGTTCGGGGCCCCAAGAGCGCAGGTAGGCGGGAACCTCGACCATGGCGTCGTCGGGCAGATTGGGGATGGCGCCGTTATTCTCGACGATTACGAGATAACGTTCGCACTTGTTGTAGGCGATAGAGGCGGCTGCGTCGACGATAAAGTCGCCAAAGACCGTGAAGCTCTGTACGGGGCTCTTGTAATTGGCGGGATCTGCCAGGTACTTGTCGTGCTCGGCAAACATCTCCTTCTCGCGTCCGTTGATGACGTTGTCGGCGCGCGTCCAGTTGGGGTCCATGTCATCTGCCATGTCTTTGGAGTACAGGTAGTACTGCAGGTAGCTGTTGGGCAGATACTCGGGATAGTCCTTCACAATCTTGACGTATTGACCCCAGGTGTGCATCCAGTCCTTGTCCTTGTGATGCTTGTCGCTCACGGCCATGCCGTGCTCGAGAATCATCTGACGGAGCTCCGGCAGACGATCGCGTCCCTGCTTGTCGTAGATTTTGGTAAACCAGCCAAAGTGATTGAGTCCAAAATACATGGGGTCGATATCGCGCCAGCTGGGAAGTCCGAGCATCTTAGAGTACGAGAGCAAGATAGCCGTGGGCATATCGCAGATGTTAAGGATATGGTCGTTGCCAAACTCGCGACGTGTGGCCTCGGCGACAACTGCGGCAGGGTTGGAATAGTTGAGGATCCAGGCGTCTGGACTGTATTTCTTGGCGTAGCGTACGAGGTCGAAGACGCCGGGGATGGACCTGATGCCATAGGAGATCGAACCGCCGGCGCCGCAGGTTTCCTGTCCCACGCAACCGTACTTAAGAGGGATGCGCTCGTCCTGGCGACGCATCTGAAGGCCACCCTGGCGGATTTGCGCGAAGACGAAGTCGACATCGGTGAATGCCTTTTCGGGATCGGTCGTCACGACAACTTCGATGTCAGGAGCTTCCTGCTCGATGAACTGCTTCATGATGTCGTAGACGAGATGCATGCGCTTCTCGTCGATGTCGTACAGGGCGAGTTTACGCAGCGGTAATTCGTTTTTCTTCTGCAATAGGCTCTGGATGATGCCGGGAGTGTGGGTGCTGCCGGCCCCGGCGATTACAACTGCTTTCTTGTCCATGTGGTAAACCCCTTTCGTGTGGATTGACCATTTCAGACTACGAAAGCTTTACCTGCGATTCTATCGATTTTCAGATTGCGAAAAACGATAGCGATAATCTTAACAGGATGCGTTTTGCGTGGTTAAATAGCGCCGGGAAAGATACTGACTTGGGCGGCAGACGACGTGTTGCATGGCTGCAGGAGCGAGCGCCAGGCGGTCAAAAGATGGTGGGCGGTGCTGCGGCTTTTAGCTGCAATTGCGCTACCCGCGGTGGCGCTCCCAGCGAGCCAACTTAATCGTCACCAGCGTAAGCGCCCAGGCCACAAGCGAGAACGCGGCGCCCACGGCGCCCACGTACGCAATGCCAATGCTGCTTACCACGGCGCCGCCCACTGCAGTGCCAAACGAGATGCCGACGTTAAACGCCATGGGCTCAACCGAACTTGCGAGTACCATCGACTTGGGATGGCGGCTGCGTGCCACGTCCATAAAGTGCGTGATGCACGACACCGAGAACAGGTACATGAGCAGCGCCAAGCTAAAGACAAAGACCAGCGCGAGCGGCATGGTGCCGCCCACGGCAAACAGCCCGAGTAACGCCGCAGCCTGCAACACAAACGTCACAAGCAGCGCCTTCATGCCAAAGCGCGCATCGATCCATCCGCCCAGGATGTTCGAGATCAGGCAGAACACGCCATAGGCCATGAGCGTGGTACTGGCTTCGACCGTGCCCATGCCCAGCACCTGCTCAAGATAAGGCGTCACGTAGCCGTAGAACACATAGACCGACCCCACGCCAAACAAAAAGATGAGCATGCCGGTGATGATGCTCGGCTCGCGCAGCAGCCCCGCCTGCTCGCGAAAGGTGGCAGGCTCGTCGGTTTGCCCAGCGCGCGGCATAAACGCCACGAGCGCTCCGCAGATCAAAACGGCAAAGGTCAGCGTGCCGTACATGGCCACGTGCCAATCGAGCGTGTCGGCCACAAACTTGCCGATCGAAGTGACAAAGACCATTGCCACGGAAAACGCTCCGTACACGACCGAGATGGCAAGTGAGGTTTGCTGCGGGGACAGCAGCTCGGGGATGTACGTCACACCCACGGCGAGCAGTGCGCCCGAGACAGAGCCCAGGACAATGCGCGAGATAAACAGCACCTGGAAGTTGGGCGCCAACGCCATGACCAGGTTGCCGAGCACAAAGACGATGCTGTAGCACATGAGCAACTGGTGGCGGCGGAATCGCCCCGTGCTGAGCGCAAGCACCGGCGTCGCGATGGCGTAGACGAGCGCAAACACGCTAATAAGTTGGCCCGCAGTGGCAAGCGATATGCCGAGTTCCGTCGCCAAGTCGCTTTCGATGCCGATGACCACGAATTCGGAGCAGCCGAGCGAGAATCCCAACAGTACGAGCAGCGCCAGGCAGAGCTTGGTGCGCGCGGGGGAGAGCGCGGCGGCGGTTGATGCTGTTGTGGACGAAGTTGCGGTGGTCAAGGCAGTTGCTCCCATGTTGCGTTATATGAGCTGAATTCAGTCCCTGTAACTCTACCAGAATGTGTCAGGTGCCCGTCCCCTTTGTCGCAGGCTGCGCTTGCCTGTATAGTCGCAATACAGGCGAAGATGGTCTCAGGTACATCGCGGGCGACGGGAGATCCCATGGGTATGCACACGACAAAGGTTGCAGTGGGCGAAGGCAAGTTTGCGCTCGAGGCCCAGTTGACGGTGACACCGCGAGGCATGGCGGTCTACGCCTGCTCGCCGGAATTTGCGCACCTGGGCGCCACGGCACAGG
>CALGKS010000165.1 GCA_937930475.1 uncultured Collinsella sp.
GTCCATACAGGATGCGCGACGCCGCCGTAATACCCAGCGCTATGCCCGCATAGCGCGCCAAGCTGCTCAAGCTGCCCGCAAAGCCAAGCGCCTCACGCGGAGCCGAACCCATATACAGCGAATTATTGGGACTCTGGAAGATCGACGTGCCGCACGACATAAACGCGACGCAGCACACGATCATCAAGATGGAAGAGTGCTCGTCAAGCGTGCTCACCGCAAAGAGACCGCACACGTACACGCCCAGGCCAACGGCCGTGGGCGCTTCACAACCAACACGGTCGGACACCGAGCCCGAAAGCGGGCCCACAAAGGCATTCACGACCGGCATCGCCAAAAACAACAGGCCGGAGATATCGGAGCTAAAGCCGTGGGCATCCTGAAAGTAGAACGGCAGCACAAACTCGGAGGCACCGATACCCACGAACACGATAAGCATGCAAGCCAGGTTAATCGTGAAAGCCGAGCTCGCAAAGCAGCGACGCGCCGCCTCTGTCAACGGCATAGGGCGTTCGCCAGCCTCCGGCTTCACATGCGGCAGCGTATAGAGTCCCACGATGAACGAGATTACGCCAATGGGCAGATTGATGAGGAAGATGCTCTCCCAGGGCAAGCTCGCCACCAGCACGCCGCCGAGCACGGGGCCGCACATCATGCCAAGAGCCACAAAGGTCGCCAGAATGCCCATGGCACGACCGCGCTCACGCGCCGGAAACGACTCGGTGATGATGCCCATATTGTTGGCCATCGCGGCGGCACAGCCAATGCCCTGCACGAAACGCGCCAAGATAAGCACTTCGAGCGAAGCCGAGAGCCCGCAAAGCAGCGAGCCACCCGTAAAGACAATCACACCCAACTGGAACACATTCACCTTGCCGCGTACATCGCCCAAGCGGCCAAACGGCAGCATGGCGACACACGTCGCGAGCAGATACACCGAGCTCACGAGCTGAATGCGGTCGAGACCCACCCCCAGCTCCTTTTGCATCACTGGGAGCGCCACCGTCACGATGCTCGCATCCAGACACGCCATAAAGGTCATGACGAGCACGGTGAACAGAATCGCCCATTTATTCTTACCGTGGGTGTCGCCCTCTAGGGCAATGTGTTCGCGGCGCAGCTGCTCGGCAGTTTTCTCCATGTATATCCTTTCTATCGTGCAACGCAAAAACGGGACCCCAATCGTCTACAAACGGTCACGATCGGGGTCCCGCCTACGGAATCGGAACTATGAGGACGTCGTCAGCCGAAAAGCCGTCTCAGGCCTCGCACGCACGCTAGCCTAGCACTGCTCGAGCGCCTGCTCAAGGTCGGCAATCAGATCGGCCGTGTCCTCAAGGCCGCACGACAGGCGCACCATGTCGGCGGAGATGCCGCAGGCGATGAGCTCCTCGTCGTTCATCTGGCGATGGGTGGCGTTTGCCGGGTGCAGGCAGCAGGTGCGGGCATCGGCCACGTGCGTGGCAATCTGGGCGAGCTTCAGACTCTTCATAAAGGTCTCGGCCGCCGCGCGACCACCGTTAAAGCCAAAGCTCACGACGCCGCAGGTACCGTTGGGCATGTACTTCTGCGCCATGTCGTAGTACTTGTCGCCCTCCAGGCCCGGATAGCTCACAAAGCGCACCTTGGGATGGCTCTGTAGGAACTTGGCAACCGCCAGGCCGTTCTCGCAGTGGCGCGGCATACGCACGTGCAGGCTCTCGAGCGAGCTGTTCAGGAAAAACGCCGCCTGCGGGTTCTGCATAGGGCCGAGGTCGCGCATAAGCTGCGCGGTGGCCTTGGTAATGAAGGCGCCCTCGCGACCGAACTTCTCGGCATACGTCACGCCGTGGTAGCTCTCGTCGGGCGTGGTGAGGCCCGGGAACTTGTCCGCATGGGCCATCCAGTCAAACTGGCCGTGATCGACGATCACGCCACCCAGGTAGGCCGCATGTCCATCCATGTACTTGGTGGTGGAGTGCGTGACGATGTCGGCTCCCCACTCAAAGGGACGGCACATCACGGGCGTCGGGAAGGTGTTATCGACCATCAGCGGCACACCGTGGTCGTGCGCGGCCTTGGCAAAGCGCTCGATGTCGAGCACGGCCAGCGCCGGGTTGGCAATGGTCTCGCCAAAGACGAGCTTGGTGTTGGGCTGGAAGGCGGCCTCCAGCTCCTCATCGGTGCAGTCGGGAGCAACGAACGTGCAGGTCAGGCCCATACGGCCCATGGTGTGGGCGAGCAGGTTGTAGGTGCCGCCGTAGATGGCAGAGCTCGCGACCACGTGATCACCGGCACCGGCCACGTTAAAGATCGCGAGGAAGTTCGCGGCCATGCCCGAACTCGTGAGCATCGCAGCGGTGCCGCCCTCCATCTCACAGATCTTGGCGGCGACCAAATCGCACGTGGGGTTCTGCAGACGGCTATAGAAGTAGCCCGACTCCTCCAGGTCAAACAGCTTGCCCATGTGCTCGGACGTGTCGTACTTCCACGTGGTGGACTGGTAGATGGGCACCTGACGCGGCTCCGCATCGCCCGGGCGATAGCCGCCCTGAACACATGTGGTACCGATGGTCTGCTCGCTCATATCTTGCTCCCTTGCCTGGGTTACGTTTTATTCGGTTCACGATACCGCTACCCCGCACCCCTCTCAACCCATCCACAAGGTAGGTTATGGGACAAATTGATCCGGGGCATTTATCTCAAGCCTTGGACATTTGCTCGATAGATAAAAATGAGGCATCCATGAAGCTCTCGATGATTACACGCACTGTCACGGGTACCATAAGCGGGTACACCGTGACCAAGGAGACAACGATGAAGCAAATCGATACGGCCCAGCTCGACATCACCGCCTGTCAGGCTCAGGCTGCCGAATACCACGCCCGCGGCTTTAACTGCGCCCAGGCTGTCGCTTGCACGCTCGCGCCCGCTGTGGAGCTCGACCCCCAGATCGCCTTTACCCTCACCGAGGGCTTTGGCGCCGGCATGGGCGGCATGACCGAGACCTGCGGCGCCATCTCGGGCGCCGTGGCCATCATGGGCTTTGTGATGAGCGACGGTATGGAAAACCCCAAGACCAAGGGCCAGACCTACAAGCTGTCGCGCGAGATTGCCAAGCGCTTTGGCGAGAAGAACACGACGACCGTCTGTGGCACGCTCAAGGGCGTCGGATCGGACAAGGGTCCGCTCCGCAGCTGTCCCGGCTGCATCGACGATGCCGTCGAAATCGCCTGCGATATGCTAAAGCAGCTCGCCGAGTAAACGATAGCAACAGAAAACGACGGCCGGCGCGCTTGAGATTCATCCAAAAGCACGCCGGCCGTCGCCGTTAGAACTCAGCAAATTCGGGAGCGCCGACCTCGATCTCCTCGCGCCCCGCCATAAGCTCGCGCATCTTGGCGCAAAACAGCTCCTGCTCCCCCGCCTTAAACACCAAGTGAAGTGTCACGGCATCCGCGTAATCGGTATCCGAAACCTTGGCACCCGAATCCTGCGCCAAACGAAGCACCTGCTCATACTGTGGATAGGCCACATGCACGTCAACCGGCACGACACTTGTCATCTCAACGATCTGCCCAGCCTCCTGAGCCGCGGCCACCGCCGCCTGTGTCGCCGCGGTATAGGCGCGTACCAAGCCACCGGGCCCCAACAGCGTGCCACCAAAATAACGCGTCACAACACAGCATACGTTTTTAAGTCCCGCACCGCGCAGCACCTCGAGCGTCGGCATTCCGCTCGTGCGGCTCGGCTCACCATCATCGCTCTGGCGCTCACGCCCATCGACCAAAATCCACGCGGGAACATTGTGCCGGGCGTCGTAATGACGCTTGCGAACCATCTCGATAAAGGTGTTTGCCTCGTCCTCGGACTCAATATGGACCAGCTGGGCAATAAACCGGCTCTTGCGATCGACGAACTCACCCGTAGCCTCAATATTCGATTGCAGAGTAAAATAACTGTCCAACAAAGCCCCTCAAACACAAGCAAAGCAACAAACAGCCTCAATAATACGGCAAAGCCCGTACCGATAACCCCAGTAAAAAGAATGGAACCGCCGATGACCAGGCAATTACAGCGAGACGCTAAGAACGGAACCGCCGATGATCAGACAAAAACAGCGAGACGGCGTCAGCTGAGTCGATTTGGCCCGAAAGAGGAGGGAGCACGCCTTATGGCGGCGACCGACGAATGAGCGCCAAATCGGCCAGCTGACGACGTCGCAGCGTCAACAAAGTGCTGAGTGGGCCTATAAGCCGGGTTCTGTCGTGAACGGTCATTTATCTTGTCTGCACGTTACCGTGCAGCTCTACGCACGCTACCCGAACGCGGACCGGGCCGGCCCATAGCGTTCCTATTCGCGCTTGCTCCGGATGGGGCTTGCCAAGCCGCCGTGTTGCCACGACGCTGGTGGTCTCTTACACCACCGTTTCAGCTTTTCCCTTTACGCCTTGTGGCGCAGGTGGGAGTCTTCTTTTCTGCGGCGCTTTCCGTCGGATCACTCCGCCCGGCCGTTAGCCGGCATCCCGCCCTCTGGAGCCCGGACTTTCCTCACGCGCACTGCAAGCAGCACATCGCGCGACCGTCTGGCCCACTCAGCAGTGCAAGAGTGTAGCACACCGTCAGCGCACGAGACGACACAACACGCGCGCTCGACACGATAAACCAAGAACCGCCCATGCGTTACAATAGTCGCGTCGATGGGCAACGTCGTCAGTCGAGACGCGACCGCGCTCCGCACCCCTCCGTCTACTCGGTGCGTTCCCGCCTCCTCCCCGAGGCGGGATGTCGGCGTTTTTCATGCCGCGACAACTCAATAGCAAACGGACGACTTAGGCGGCAATCTGCCGCCGACTCAGCACAAAAACAGAAAAGGGACCCGCCCTCTCAGGCGGATCCCTTAAAACAAGTGATCGTCAAACCGATTTACTCGGCGTCGGTCTCCTCGTCCTTCTTCTCGGAAGGCAGCGGGGTAACCTCAATCTCGACGCCCAGAGTCTCAGCAGCAGACTTCATGGACAGGGAGATACGACGACGGTCGAGGTCGATCTCCATGACCTTGACCTGAACCTTGTCGCCCACGTGGGTGACCTGAGAAGGCTGATCGACGTGCTTGTTGGCCATCTCGGAGATGTGCACCAGGCCCTCGATGCCCTCGCCCAGGTCGACGAAAGCGCCGAACGGGACAAGCTTGGTCACAGTGCCCTCGACGATAGCGCCGACGGGGTACTTCTTGACCAGTGCACGCCACGGATCCTCGGTGGTCTGCTTGAGACCCAGGGAGATGCGCTCGCGGTTGAGATCGACGTCGAGAACCTCGACCTCGACCTCCTGGCCGACCTTGACAACCTCGGAAGGATGGTTGACGTGGTTCCAGGAGAGCTCGGAGATGTGGATGAGGCCGTCGATGCCGCCGAGGTCGACGAAGGCGCCGAAGTCGACGATGGAGGAAACGGTGCCCTGGAGACGCATGCCAGACTTGAGCTTGGACAGGATCTCGGAGCGCTCAGCCTTACGGGACTCCTCGAGCACAACGCGACGGGAGAGGACGACGTTGTTGCGGTTGCGGTCCATCTCGATGACGCGGGCCTCGATGCGGGTGCCCATGTAGGAGGTGAGGTCCTTGACACGACGGAGGTCGACGAGGGAAGCGGGCAGGAAGCCACGCAGGCCGATGTCGAGGATCAGGCCGCCCTTGACAACCTCGATAACCTCGCCCTCGACGTTCTCTCCGGAGTTGAACTTCTCCTCGATGCGGTTCCAAGCACGCTCGTACTCGGCACGCTTCTTGGACAGGACCAGACGACCGTCCTTGTCCTCCTTCTGGAGAACCAGGGCCTCGATGGGATCACCGAGTGCAACGATGTCTGCAGGGTTAGCGTCCTTGCGGATGGACAGCTCGCGGACCGGGATAACGCCCTCGGACTTGAATCCGATGTCAACGAGCACCTCGTCATGCTCGATCTTAACGACAGTGCCGTTAACGAGATCGCCCTCATCAAAGTCGGTAATCGTACCGTCGATGAGGTTGTTCATCTCCTCCTCGTTGACATCGTCAAGAGAGAAAATGGACGAGTTCTGAATCTCACTCAAAGGTGGACCCCTTTCGGACTACGGGGCCCCGATTGCTAGGACCTACAGAAGGGTGCGACAAGCACACAACGTTTAGGAACACTCGGGAGCCGACAGATACTAATGTGACGCTTATGCAATCACGTTCGTATAGGTTACGGGGAAATCACTTCGATTTCAAGCGTGAACTGCCATTTTTTACTCGTATGGAGACTTTTTCGCAATCTTGTCGACGACCGTCTCCATAAGTTGACGATAGGCAGTTATGCATACGGCTTTGGGGTAAAGTATTCGGAGCCAACGATTCTGGAACGATTTATCGAGAAAGGTGCCCGCGTGCTCAAAGCAGTCGTTTTCGATATGGACGAGACGCTTCTTAGCATCAACCTCAACGCGTTCATCCTTCGCTATTTTAAGGATGTCTCGTCGATGCTTGCAGATATCGGACGACGCAGCCGCGGCGGCACGATGGCGCGCCTCGGCACGATTCTGGTCGACCTCAACGCCAATCGCCGAAGCGGCACGGACAATCGCACCAATCTTGAGTTCTACCAAGAAGAAATTGAGCGCCGGTGCGGCATTTGCCTCTCAGACCCACTCATCTACGAGGCGTTTACCTACTACGATCGTGAAGTCCTGCCGTACAAGAACGATGACATGATCAATGCGAAAGCCATGCCGGGTGCACACGCCGCGCTCGAGGCGGTACAGAACGCGGGCCTGCGCTGCGCGCTCTTTACGAACCCCAGCTTTCCGCAGGGGGCCATCGAGTGCCGCATGGGCTGGGGCGACATGGCCGACGCCCCCTTTGAACTCGTGACGCACATGGGAAACGCCACCCGCTGCAAGCCCGATGCCACCTACTATCTAGAGCAGCTTCAGGTGATGGGACTCGAGCCTCATGAGGTCCTCATGGTGGGCAACGACCCCAAGCGCGACTTCCCCAGCCCCGACTGCGGCATTCAAACTGCCTATGTTGGCCAGGGAAAACCCGGCCGAGCCACCTGGCACGGAACCATGGAAGACTTCGCCCGCGACTTCAACGCCGTAGTAGAAGCCTTCTACGAGCACCAAGTAGCCGACGAACTGTCGTAGCCAATAGAACATCAAACGCGGTTGCGGTGAAATAGTTCCTAATTGGAGCCTCTCGGGGAGAATCTAGGAACTATCTCACCGCAACTTAATTAACTAACAAATTTCAGTTTTGCCGATCATGATGTTGAGGATCTCGACGTCGGTGTCCTTCATGCCCACACGGCCCACGTAGCCCATGCTGGCGATTGTCTGCTCGACGGTATCCTGGATGAGGCCCTCACCGGCGCGGAAGCCGCGACCCTGCATGGCCATATCGTGACCCAGAATCGCCGCATCAACGGCAGCGGAAATCTTGGCGGCGCAGCTTGCCTTGGCGCCATCGCACACGATGCCGCCAACGTTGCCGAGCGTGTTCGAGACCGTCGCGCCAATCTGCTCGCGCGTGCCACCACACAGCCAGGTAATCGCGGCACCGGCACCGCATGCGGCGCAAATAGCACCGCAAAACGCCGAGAGCGCACCAATATAACTTTTGATATGCACGGCGATAAGATCGGACAGAATTACGGCGCGCACCAGGCGATCGTGGTCGCAGCGCAGGTACTCGGCATACTCCATGACGGGCAATGCGCAGGTAATGCCCTGATTGCCAGAGCCGCACACAATGGCGACCGGCAGCGCGCCACCGTTCATGCGGGCGTCGGACCCGGCGGCCGCACGGGCACGGGCACGGCAGGCGACGTCATCGGCACGAGCACCCAGCAACGTACGGCCCACCTCGGCGCCCCAAGCGTGCGCGAGGCCCTCGGCACTGATCGCACCGTTCAGCTCAATCTGGCGCTCAACGGCCGCGCGGGCGCTCTCGATGTCGCCGCCCTCGATAAAGTCGATGATGGACTCGATCGACATGGGCGTGTCGGCGTT
>CALGKS010000166.1 GCA_937930475.1 uncultured Collinsella sp.
CTCAGCCCCGGAGACCCTCCCTGCCGTCACATTATTCAACCAGTTTTGCGGGCGTGCGCCGCTGCGCGGCTAGCCCGCGTGCTCCTCGGCGGGGTTGGTCTGATGGTTCTTGTTGGGACTCTGCCTTTGGCTCATAAAAAACGGGGGATGCGTTGTGCATCCCCCGTTTTTGTTGCTTTTACTCTAGGTCAATAAATTTGGTGCTTAGGATCTTGCCGTCTTTTACGAGCATTCTGGCCATGGTGGGGCCTCGGGTGCCTCTGGGGTAGCTGGCGCTGCCCGGGTTGAGGACTAGGCAGCGGCCTACTTGGGCTTCTTTGGTTACGTGGGTGTGGCCGTTGATGGCTACGTCTACGGATCCCACCGGAAGGTCTTCACGGTAGTGGGCTACGGCGAATTTGAGGCCTTCGTAGGTGAAGATGGCCAGACGGTCTACATCCGGGCCGTAGTCGCGGTAGTAGTCGTTGTTTCCCAGGACCGCTCGCACGGGGGCGATGGTGCATAGATGCTCGTAATCCATCTCTGAGGTGAGGTCTCCGGCGTGGATGATCAGATCTGCGCCCTTGAGCTCGTCCAGAAGCGCGGGCGAAAGATAGCCGTGGGTGTCCGAGATGATGTCGATGCGCTTGGCGCTTGCACTGTTCATGGGATCCCTTCTGCAAAACCGATTCGACGTATATACAAAAAGCCCCACGGCTCCGCAGACAATTGGTCTACAGGGCTGCGGGGCCAGTGTGCTAGAGGCTCAGGGCCTTCTTGAGCGGCACAACGCGGCGGCGCGAGACCGGCACGCGTTCGTCGACGCCCGTAATGCCCAGTTGGATAGCGCCCGAGGGCACCGTCTCGACATCTGTGACGCACGCCAAGTTGACGATATAGCGGCGATGAACGCGAAAGAAGCCAAAGTCGCAAAGCTTGGCCTCGAACTGCGCCAGCGAAGTCGTCGATAGAAAACGATCATCGACGGTATAGATACAGGAGTAATCGTCCTTGGCCATGATGAAGCGAATGTCATCCACGGGAATGAGGACCTTACGGCCGCCCTTTTCCACCGGAATGCGCTCGATGGTGGCTTTGCTGTCCGTGACGGGCTTGGCGTGCTGCATGACCTTCTCGATCGCGCGATCCAGGCGTGCCTCCTCAACCGGCTTCATTAGGTAATCGACGGCATCTACGTCGAACGCCTCGACGGCATGATCGCTATACGCGGTCACAAACACAATCGCCGGCGGATTCTTAAGCTTATGCAGTGCCTCGGCAAGCTGCAGACCAGAAGCACCAGGCATCGAGATATCGAGAAAGACGACATCGACGCGGCTTTCCATCAGCATCTCAATGGCGGAGCGGACGCTCGACGCCTCAGTGATCGTGCCGATCTTGCCCGTCTGCTCGAGCAAGAAGCGAAGTTCCGAACGGGCCGGGGCCTCATCATCCACAATCATCGCACGCAGCATAGGGATTAAACCTTTCGTCAACAAACTACGCTGGGCATCCGCCGCTTGGCGTTGAGCCCATAGCCTTTTATTTTACTCTTGAATGTCAAAGATGCTCTCTGACAAATCAAGATGCAGGAGCACTTTGGTGCCCTTGCCCGGCGCCGATTCGACGCGCGTATAAGAGTGCGGTCCATAAAAGCGATGGATGCGCTCAGAAATATTGTGCATGGCCACGCCGGCGCCGCCGCCTTGCGGGGAACTGGCATCGGGGCGGGCGGAGCGCTCATCAAACAGCCTGGCGGCGGTGCCCTCGTCCATGCCCACGCCGTTGTCGGCCACGGCAATCAGGATTGCGTCGTCGCCGTCTTGATGGACGGTCACATCGATCTGCAGGGCATCGCCATCGCCCATGCCATGCCGCACGGCGTTCTCGACAATGGGCTGGATTACAAAGGCCGGGACCAACGTGTCCTCGACATCCTCGGAGACATCGAAGGTCGCCAGTACGCGGTCCTCGCCAAAGCGCGCCTTCTCAAACGTCAGGTAGCGCTTGGTCTGGGCAACCTCGCGCGAGACCGGGATAAGCGACCCCGAGTTGTCGAGCGTGGCGCGATAGAACGAGGAGAACTCGCGCAGCAGCTCGCGGGCACGCAGCGGGTCGGTACGCGTAAACGACGCGATGGTGTTGAGCGTGTTAAACAGAAAGTGCGGATTGATCTGCGCCTGCAGGGCACGCACCTCGGCACGGGCCGTGAGTTCCTTTTGCACCTCGAGCTCGTGGATGGCGAGCTGCGTGGACAGGATCTCGGCAAAACCCGAGGCGAGCGCATACTGGGTACGGTCGACGGCACGCGGGGTCTTGTAGTAGAACTTGAGCGTGCCGACGGTGCGGTCGCCCACCTTGATGGGCGCGATGATGCCGGCGGGAACATGGTTGTGCGAGCCATCCGCACCCACCACGTCCACCACGCGGTTGAACGACTGCACGATGCCGTGCTCAATGACGTAGCGCGTGGCAAGCGTATGGATGGGCGAATCGGGCAGCAGCTTTTCCTCGAACTCGCCCACGCAGGCCAGCACGTTGCCCTCATCGGTGATGGCAACGGTCATGGCACGTGTCTCGGGCAGGATACGCCGGCACACCAAAAGCGCCGATTCCTGCGTCAGGCCGCCCTTAATGTCCTCGAGCATGGCCGAGGCAACCGAAAGCGTCTCCTCGGTGTACTGGGAGCGTACCGAATCGGGATTGAGCGTCAAAAAGATAAAGATGCACAGGAAGATGCACAGCAGCGCACAGGCGATCACCGTGGCAATCGGCTCAATGCCAGTCGCCAGGGCAAAGATAAAGTACACCAACACGCAAACGGCGCAGACAACGGCGATGATGCGAAAGATTGAAATTGAATTATCGCGCTGGGCGCGGCGGTCGATCATTCAGCCCCCTCCAGGATGCTAATCAGTTGTGCGTCGCGCCAAAGTTCGTCCATGATCTTGGGCCAGAAACTCTGAAAACGCAGGTAGCTTGCGGCGTTTTGGCGGGCATAGGTCTTGGCCTCGTCAATACCGTGACGCCAGATGCGCAGATACCCATCGTGCTCGCGGGTAAACATGCTGCGAACCATGGCGGTCTTGCGCACGCGGTCGTCGAGCTCGCGCGAGATCCACGGACCCGGATAGGGCATGAGTGATGCGGCCGTAACCGGAATGAGCTCCTTTTGGTGCGCAGCGAACGTCAGCTTGGCCCGCTCGTAGTACCAACGGTACACGTCCTGCATAAAGCGCGGCGAGCGCTTCTCGGACTCGGGCGGCAGGTGGCGTACGGTCCACTCGTTGTCGAACCACACGTCATAGCCAAACATGCGCATGTTAAACAGGTAGTCCAGATCCTCGCCGCGGGTGATAAACGGGTCGAAGGCCACGCGCGTAAAGGCGCGGGCGTGCAGGGCCATCAGGCCGCCGCACACGTAATTGGAGCGCGAGATGCGGGTGCCCGAGAGCGCCTTTTTCATCCAGCGATTGAACTCGATACGCTTGGTCCACCAGCGATGGCAAATGCCCACTTTGTCCGTGGGAGCCAGCGGCGACCCGTCGCGATCGTAAAAGTATCCGCTCTTGACTAAAATCGGCAGGCCCTGACGCGTCTGTTGACCCAGTGCATAGGTCGCACGCTTCATAAAGTCGGCATCGATGACGGTCTCGTCGTCATCCAAAAACACGACCGCGTCGTGCCCCAGCACCGCCGCGCAGGCAAGACCCATGTTGCGGATGGCGCCGTAGCCGCGCAGGCTCACGCACTCGCCCGAGCCTTTGGGCGCAATCTGTGCCACGCGGTCGGCAACACGCGAAGCCTGAGTATTGGTAACGATGGTGACCTTAAGTGTGGGATGCGCATTAACGATTTCGTGCACGCGATGGGATACGTCGGCCGTGGCGGAAACCGGACAGACCACCAAGAGAATGATGCGCGGAATGTCGCGCACCTGTTCGAGCGAAGTCAGGCAGCGATCGAGCTCCGGGTTGGCGGCATTGAGCGACGTCGAGTGATCGTAGGTGCCGGGAGCGTTTGCTTGGGTATCATCGCCCGCCCAATATGTTGGGATCACAACCGTGGCGTTCATACCTTTACCCTCCTTGCAACACAAAAACGGGGCGCCGCCAAACACAGGCGACGCCCCGCGACCTAGCTGATTCCATCATACCCACTTGGGCTAAACATTGCTCGGAAGTCAGAATGATTTATGCGGCTACTTCCAAAAGAGTACTGCAGATAGGCACAATTGCTGCACTGAGCCCGATTGCCTTACGCCGCCGCCTGAGCCATGCGGGACAGACGGACCAGCAGTACAAAGCCAACAACCAGCAGAACGCCAATAGAAAGGACGCCCAGCGACGGGTTGCCGGTCAGCGAGGTGACAACCGACACCAGGAAGGTGCCCATAACGCTTGCGTAACGGCCAAAGATATCGAAGAAGCCGTAGTACTCGTTGGACTTTTCCTTGGGGATGATGCGGCCAAAATAGCTGCGGCTGAGCGCCTGCACGCCACCCTGGAACAAGCCGACCAAAATAGCGAGCACCCAAAACTCAAAGGCGGTCTTTAAGAAAAACGCGGCAAAGAGCACGATGCCCATGTAGGCGGCGACGGCCACCAAGATCATGTTGAGTGTGCCCACGCGACCGGCGAGCTTGCCGTAGATGATGGCGGATGGGAAGGCCACAAACTGCGTAACGAGCAGAGCCAGCACCAGTTGGGTCGAGTCGATGCCCAGAGCCGATCCGTAGCTGGTTGCCATGGAAATGACCGTGTGCACACCGTCGATGTAGAAGAAGAACGCGATCATGTAGACCAGCACGGTCTTGTTGTGGGCGATCTCGCGCATGGTGTGTCCGACCTCGGAGAACACGCCGCCCACGATGTGGCCGATGGTGTCCTGGGGACCGCGCTCGCGACCGTACTTTTGCTTATAGGTGCGAATGAGCGGCAGGGTAAAGATGAGCCACCAGGCACCGGTGATGACAAACGACAGACGCGTTGCCAGCATGGTGGGGACGCCAAGAGCAGGGCCACCCATGATAAGCGCCAGGCAGATGATGAACGGCACGGTGGAACCGATGTAGCCCCAGGCATAGCCCGAGCTGGACACGGCGTCCATGCGCTCGTCGGTGGTAATGTCGGGCAGCATAGCGTCGTAGAACGTCATGGAAGAGTTAAGGCCGATGGTGCACAGCACGTACACGGTCAAAAATGCCATGGCGGACATGGGGATAGCCTGCGCCAGGCAAAGAACCAGGCCCGTGAGGAAGAAGCCCAAGAAGAACTTGATCTTGTTGCCGGCGTAATCGGCAAGCGCGCCCAGAATGGGCATGAGCATGGCAATGACCAGCGAGGCAATCGTCTGCGCGTTGCCCCAGGCGACCACCAGGTCTGCCGAGGAAGCACCGGTATTGATGGCGTTAAAGTAGATGGGCACCACCGAGGTATTGAGCAGCACGAGGGCCGAGTTGCCCACATCGTACATAACCCAGTTACGCTCGAGCTTGGTGTATTTCATGGACAGGGCCCCTTCGTATTCGCCCGATATGCAGTTAGTTCATCGTACCCCAATTGTCCAGAGGCACCGGTAAGGAATCGGCAAAGGGGCACGCACGAGCCCTACTCCTCGCGGTCGAACTCTTCGTCGGCGCCGAGCACGCGACCGCTGTAATTGACGTGGTTGGTCACGGCTTCCATATCGCCGGTCTCGATAAAGCGGGCGACGGTGAGCTCGTAATCGACCAGCGCGCGGTCAAAGACCTCGGGGAAGCTCTCGTTCGAGACCTCGTCGGTAAAGGGGTTCTTCCATGCCAAGTGGCCCAGGTTGCCGGTACGCTCGGGCAGCTCGGTCGTCACGCGGTGCGCAAGGCCGTCGAGCAGCGAATAATCGTGCACCAAGCCCTCGAGCAGGGCAATCGCGCGCGTCTTGGCCGAACCGGCGGGCTCGATAGTGCGGTAGAGCAGCTGCATGTCGGCTACGGCGCCGCCGTACTCCCCCGCCGGGATGTCGATACCGTACACGCGCCCGGCGACGTAGCTCATCAGTACGCCGGCAACGCGATTGATGCGGTCGGTGGTGACGATCTCGCCCGCCGGCGGATAATCCTCGACCGTAGCCCCATCGCGCTTGAGCTGCAGCATAAGCACGTCCAAGTCGCTTTCGAGCACGGCATGAACTTGACTGCCCGAAGCCTCGAGCTCGGGATCGGACTCGACAATGCCAAACTGCTGCTCGTAGACAAAGGGATGGGCATTGCGATCGAGCACATAGTGCGACAGCAGGCCCAGCGCAAAGGCGCGACCCAGATTGGCATCGCGCGGCTGCAGGTGCGACACGCCGTCGCGCAGGCACGAGAACTGGCGCGACATGCGCGAGCGGTGCACGACCTGAGCAAGCGACATGCAGTCGGAAATGCGCGGCGTGAGCATGTGGAAGAAGAACGGGTCGGGACCTTGGTTTCCCAGGATAAAGGCGATGCGCTCCTCGTCGGACGTAATAACGCCCTGCGGAAGACGGTCGATGCTTTCCTCGCCAAACAGATGATGCGTAATGAGCGCGGGCATAATAATCCTTTCGATTTCATTCGATGCAATCCATTATGCCCACCGCACAGTCATGCCAAACCTGTAACGGCAAACGATGGCACACCGACCCTTACGCTAGCCCCAAGTGCGATTTGACCTCGGCAGCGCGACGACGGGACACGGGCACCGTCGAGCTCACACGGTCGAGCCTGAGCTCCATCAGGCCCGTGGAGCCGATCTCGACATTGTGCACGTCTTCCAAATTGACCAGATAGCTGCGGTGGACGCGGATAAAGCCCTCGGAGGCCAAGCGACGCTCGAGCGAGGAAATCGACTCATTGATCAGATACGTCCCCTCGGCGCAGACGGCATTGCAAAAATCGGCGCGCGCCTCAAAGTAGCAGACATCCGCCACGGGAATGAACACCTTTTTGCCCCCGCGATCCACCGTCAGGCGCAAAGGCTGGCGCGGAGCATGGACGACACGGCGAGCGCCCAGGGCAGTCTCGATCTTGTCGAGCGCCTTTGACAGGCGGGCATCCTCGACCGGTTTGACGACGTAATCGACAGCATCGAGGTTATAGGCATCGGCCGCATACTCGGCAAATGCCGTCACAAACACCACGACCGGCGGCCTCTTTAGGTTTTGCAGGGTCTCGGCAAGCTCAATTCCCGAGCGACCGGGCATGGTAATGTCTAAAAACAGCACGTCGGGCTTGCTCGACAGAATCAACTCCACGGCTTCGGTGACATTGCCCGCCTCGGCAATCTGACCCACACGCGTATCCTTTTCCAACAGATAGCGTAGCTCAGCCCTAATTGGGGGCTCGTCATCAACCACCAGGATGTTCCAGCCTTCGGACATATGCGCTTCCCCTCTTTTTCTCTCAATCCAACCGCGTGCTACACCGTCAACGGCGCCGGCTCATGTGGCTCGCCGTTCAACTCAACGATGACCTGCGTTCCCACGCCCTCCTGAGACTTCACGCGCATGCCAGAATCTTCTCCGTAAAAGAAATGGATGCGCTGAAGCACGTTGAAGAGCGCCAGGCCGCAACCTCGCTTGACGGAGCCGTCGGCGGTAATGCTCTCGGGCTCCTCTCGGCGATGCTGCTCAAACAGATGCGCGCAGACTTCTTCGCTCATTCCGATGCCGTCGTCTTCGACGATGATCTCCAAGCCGTCATCGGTCTCGAAAGCCCTAACACGAATAGAAAGCGGCTCGGTCTCGCGCTGCGCATGCTTGATGCAATTTTCGAGCAGCGGCTGCAAGATAAACGGCGGTACCAGGCTGTCGCGCACCTCAAAGTCGATGTCGACCGAAACGCGCAAACGGCCGTCGCCATACCGGGCCTGCATAAGATTGATATAACGAGTGCCCTGTTCCACCTCGTGCTCGAGCGTGGTGAGCGTATCGGAGTCAGAAAGCGTCTGACGGTAATAATTGGAAAAATCGATGAGCAACGATCGCGCCTTGTCGGGCTCGGTTCGAACGAGCGATACGATCGTGCTAATGGTAT
>CALGKS010000167.1 GCA_937930475.1 uncultured Collinsella sp.
GCAGATATCCTCGCAGGTCAAGGCCCAGATTCTATCGGGTGCACTCGCCGCGGGAGCCAAACTCCCGAGCATCCGTGCGCTCGCCAGCGACCTCGGCGTGAGCGTCATCACGACCAAGCGCGCCTACGCCGACTTGGAGCAACTCGGGTTTATCTGCACTGTGCAGGGCAAAGGCTGCTTTGTCGCCGAGGGCAACCAGGAGCTCTTGCGCGAAAACCAGCTCTGCCATATCGAAGAGCTGCTTGCGAAAGCGGCGAGCCAAGCCGAAGCCTTGGGCGTCACGCGCGACAAGCTGCACGAGATGCTCGACCTCGTAGCCCCCGAAACCATACAGTAGCCATCTGCAAGAAAGGCTATACCATGCAAAAGTTGCTAGAACTCAAAGGTGTATCGCGCCGCGTGAGCGACCGCTTTTCACTGCGCGACGTCACGCTTGCCGTGGAGCCCGGCCAGATCGTTGGCTTTGTGGGCGCAAATGGCGCCGGCAAGACGACGACCATTCGCGCCGCGCTTGGGCTTATAAAGCTCGATGCCGGCGAGGTGCACCTGTTTGGGCAGCGCTATGGCGCCGACGCGCCCGACGAGACGCAGCGCCACCTGCGCTCCCGCATCGGCCTCGTCCTGGACACGTGTCCCTTCCCCTCCACGCTCAAGGTGGGCCAGGTCGAGAGGCTCGTAGGCCCGGCATACCCCACGTGGAGCTGCGAAACGTTCGCCGGATTCATCGACCGATTTGGCCTCGACCCCAAGACAAAGGTCAAGGACCTCTCCCGCGGCATGGGCATGAAGCTGCAGCTCGCCTGTGCGCTCAGCCACCATGCCAAGCTGCTCGTTTTGGACGAAGCCACCGCAGGCCTTGATCCCATGGCGCGCGAGGAACTGCTCGACGAGTTGCTCGCCTTTGTTTCCGACGGCCAACGCAGCGTGCTGCTCTCGAGCCATATTACGTCCGACCTCGATCGCACTGCCGACCGCGTCATCTGCATCGATAACGGATCGATTGTGTTTGACCTGCCGCGCGAGGACATTACTGACCGCGCCGGCATCGCCCACTGCACCCAGGCGC
>CALGKS010000168.1 GCA_937930475.1 uncultured Collinsella sp.
CGGGCAGGACCTTCTGCATCATCTCGAGCTGCTCGGCGACCGGGGTGAGGTCGGAGGCGCCGGTGACGTTGGTGCCAGGCTTGTCGTTGTCTTGGACCAGGCCGGAAGCGGCGTAATCGGTGATGGCGCAGCCCACGATGGGAATATCGGAGGTGGCGCCGGCAGCAGCCTGAGCGGCGGGCGTAGCGATGGCATAGATCAGGTCGACGCCGTCGCCTACGAACTTGTCGGCAATGGACTTACACGTGGACTGGTCGTTCTGGGCGTTCTTCTGGTCAATCTTGACCTTAAGGCCGCTTTCCTTGATGGCCTTGACAAAGCCGTCGTTGGCGGCATCGAGTGCGGAGTGCTCGGTGAGCTGCAGCACGCCGATGGTGTAGTCGGAACCGGCGGCAGCGGAGCCGGAACCAGAATTGCCGCCGCATCCGGCGAGCGGAGCGAGCGCGAGCAGGCCAGCGGAGACCAGAAGGCTCCTGCGGCTGATGGCGATATCCTTCATATCATTACCCCCAGTATAAAAATGGCTGGAAACACTGCACTAGGAAAAAGTGCAAGTGGGTCTATAGTAGCGCGGATGTCCATTTTTACAACATCTGGGCGGGTTTTTTAATACAGAACCGGATGGGCGGTACGGGTAGTCGAATGGACGGCGGAGGGTCTTATGCGGCGGAGGCGGCGTCGTCCTCGTCCAGGGCGGCGAAGAGCTTCTTGCCGTCGAGGAGACGTGTGGTGACGTTTCTCATGCGGCCGATCTCAACGGTACGCAACGTGTCATCGGCGCCTCGCGCGTCATAGACCGTTCCCAGCAAATACGAGATGCCGTCTCGTTGCTTGATGGCAAAGGGCCGGAGTGTCATCCGTGCCACTTCGACCTCTCCGCGTGCCGTGACACTCGAAATATCAAAACTCACCGTGGTTCCGTGGTCGATGGCCTGCTCGATGAGCTCGCAGGCATCGATGCGCTTGACGGGCGTGCGTGTGGCCTTGGTGGATTTGCCGCCTGCGCTTGGAGCAGGCTCGGGTGCATCGAGGTAGCCGCGAACGTCGGCACTCGCCATGGCGACCAGGTGCTGCGCCATGCTTTTTCGAATGGCGATGGGCGTAGAGCGGTTGCGCATGCCCATGCCGTGGAG
>CALGKS010000169.1 GCA_937930475.1 uncultured Collinsella sp.
TGCCGATGCTCAGGCGGCCCCGCTGCTGGAGGTGCCGGTCGGCGAGCCGCTCTTCTATATGGAGGCATACTTTACCGATGAGGACGAGCGGCCCTTGCTGCTCGGACGCCAAAAGATCGTGGGCTCGCGCTACGTCTTCGACATCTAACGTCCACAGATAGAACAACATAGAACAACTTTGGTGAAATGACTTCACGGGCGTTGCCGTGCGTGTTATAAATAGGACAACATAGAACGACAGCAGGTACGAGCTGCCGTCGCTCAAAGCCGCCCCACAAGGAGGAACATCAGGATGAACGCACATGATCTGGTTCAGGAAATCATCGAGCGCAAGGGCAAGATCGAGAACGTCTTTTGGATCGCCTGCGGCGGTTCGATGATCGACCTGATGCCGGCCAACGAGCTGCTCAAGCGCGAGGCAACCACGTTTACCTCGACGGTCTACACGGCACGCGAGTTTTGCCTGATGGCCCCCAAGAGTCTTGGCGAGAAGTCACTCGTCATCGCCTGCAGTCACAGCGGCAACACGCAGGAGGTCGTCGACGGCTGCGAGATGGCTCTGGCAGCCGGTGCCGAGGTCGTTGCCCTCACCGACTGCGAGGGCTCCAAGATCGATAACGGCAAGTGGACCACCTGGGTCTATCCGTGGGGCGAAGGCGTGCCGCAGGCCGAGGTGCCTCAGGGTATCGGCGCTCTGATCGCCGCCGAGCTGCTCGACCAGCAGGAAGGCTACGAGGCACTCGCCGACATGTACGAGGGCCTCAAGCAGATGGATGCGCTGCTGCCCGTCGCTCGCGAGAAGGTCAACGCCGAGCTGGGCGCCCGCTTTGCCGAGCTCTGCCAGCAGCACAAGTTCTTCTATATCCTGGGGTCCGGCCCCAACTTTAGCCAGACCTACGCCATGGCCATCTGCTCGCTCATGGAGATGCAGTGGCAGCACTGCTGCTACATCCACTCCGGCGAGTACTTCCACGGTCCCTTCGAGGCCACCGAGCCCGGCGTGTTCTACTTTGTGCAGCTTGGCGCCGGCGAGTGCCGCCCCATGGAGGAGCGCGCTCTTGCGTTCCTCAACACGCACACCGATACAGTCATGGTGCTCGATGCGCTCGAGTACGGTGTGGACGAAGTGCCTGCCAGCGTGCGTTCGTATCTGGAGCCGATCTTCTTCTACAACATGAGCTGCGAGCTGCGCGCCGCCCGCGGCAAGGTCTTCGACCACAGCCCCGAGGTTCGTCGCTACATGGGCGTCGAGCAATACTAGGTACCGCGAATTATCTTTTTTGACGGGGTCTGCGCTGCGCGAGGGCCCCGTTTTGCGTTGTGGCGGCCGGATTCGTGTCTGCGCGAAAACGAAGGTGAATACTTTTCCGCGAAGTGAACGACCTATTTTGGACCCCCGAAGCATCCACACTTTTTGACGGCAAAACTGCAGGAAAAACTCGGCGAAACCGCAGGAAACGGCGTCTAAAAAGTGCCGATGCTTCGGGGGCTCGTTTTTACTCGTTCACTTCGCGGAAAAGTATTCACCTTCGATTCGCAAGGGCACTGCGTGAGTCAAAAAAGCGGGCCGCGCCGGGGATTTCCGGCGCGGCCCGCTTAGTATCGCGCTAAGATTCGCGAGGTTGCGTCAGCTAACGGCCTACTTTGCGTCGTAGGCCTCGGCACCCCACCAGTCGAGCTGGGCGATGTTGTCGCGGATGTGCTGGCAGCTCTTGTGGAAGCCCTCCAGCTCGTGCTCGGACAGGTCGAGCGTGTAGACCTCCTCGACGCCCTCGGCACCGATCACGCACGGCAGGGAGGTGAAGATGCCCTCCTCGCCATACTGGCCGGTCATGAGCGTGGAGGCAGAAAGCACGGCGTGCTCGTTGTGCAGCACGGCAGCGCAGACGCGCGCGGCGGAGTTGGCGACGGCGTACTCGGTGCACTGCTTGCCCTGGTAGGTCACATAGCCGCCCTTGCGCGCGAGCTCCTCGACCTCCATGTGGTCGAAGGCATACTTGTCGGGGTTCTCGGCCTGAAGCTCGATGAGGCTCTTGCCGGCGATGGTTGCGGCCTTAAAGGCGGCCAGCTGGCTAAAGCCGTGCTCGCCGATCATGTAGGCGTCGACGGACTTGGGGCTCACGCCGACCTTCTTGGAGATCTCGGTGCGCAGCCGGGCGGAATCCAGGCCACAGCCCGAGCCGATGATCTTCTTGGGATCGTAGCCGGTCAGGTGCCACAGCTCGGTGCACACGACGTCGCAGGGGTTGGAAATGCTCACGAAGATGCCGTCGAAGCCGGCGTCGACGATGCGCTTGGCAAAGGTGCGGGCGGCGTCGGTGGTAAAGAACAGCTCGCCGTCGCGGTTGCCGGCGGCCAGCGCGACCTTGCCGGCGGCGTTGACGATGACGTCGCAGCAGGCCAGCTCCTCGTAGTGGTCGTAGCAGTTGACGATCTTGGTGTTATACGGGACAAATGAAAGGGAGTCGCGCAGGTCCTGGACCTCGGACGTCACCTTGGTCTCGTTGATATCGCACAGGTACAGCTCGTCGGCAATGCCCTGCATAAGCAGGCTGTTGGCGACATGTGCTCCTACGTGGCCCTGGCCGACCACACCGATCTTACGCGTCTGGTACATATATGTATCCTTTCGGCCGAGTTTTTCGCGTTGAAACATTGTATCGTCCTGCCGTCACTTTGCTAGACTAAAGTGCCTTAGATTTTTGGGACATGCCGTAATTTCTACTTTTGAGGCGTTTTGGGCCGCTGACGGCATCGCGGGGCGATGTGCTCGCGCGAATGGGGCCGCTCGTTGTACCATAGCTGCAACTGACTCGTAAGGAGCATCCATGCCCATTCGCATTCCCGACGCCCTCCCTGCCGCCGCGCAGCTCGAGAGCGAGAACATCTTTGTCATGACCGAGTACCGCGCGCTGCATCAGGACATCCGCCCGCTGCGCGTGCTCATCCTCAACCTCATGCCCACCAAGATCGCCACCGAGACGCAGATCATGCGCAAGCTCTCCAACACGCCGCTGCAGGTGGAGGTGGACCTGCTACGCACCAAGACGCACGAGGCCACGCACGTGAGCGCCGGTCACCTGGAGACGTTCTACCGCACGTTCGACGACATCCGCGACATCCACTACGACGGCCTGATCATCACGGGCGCGCCGGTGGAGCAGATGCCGTTCGAAGAGGTCGACTACTGGCCCGAGCTCTGCCAGATCATGGACTGGTCAACCACGCACGTGCACTCCACGCTGCACATTTGCTGGGGCGCGCAGGCCGGCCTGTACCACCACTACGGCATTCAGAAGTATGACCTGCCGGCCAAGGCGAGCGGCGTGTTTGAGCATCATCTGGTGAAGCCGCAAAGCCCGCTGGTGCGCGGTTTCGATGACCGCTTCTATGCCGTGCATTCGCGCAACACCGACGTGCGCCGCGAGGACGTGGAGGCCGAGCCGCAGCTGGAGGTCGTTGCCGTGTCCGACGAGGTTGGCCTGTACATTGTCAAATCGGTCGACAGCCGCCGCTTCTTTGTCTTTGGCCACCCCGAGTACGACACCGACACGCTGCGCCTGGAGTACGAGCGCGACGTGAAGCGCGGGCTCAACCCCGAGGTGCCGGCGCATTATTTCCCGAACGACGACCCCACGGCTGAGCCGCGCAACGTCTGGCGCAGCCAGGCTCAGCTGTTCTACACCAACTGGCTCAACTACTACGTCTACCAGACCACGCCCTACGACCTAGCCCGAGCCGGCGAGGAGCGCTAGGCGGCTGAGAGACGCGCCGGCGGTTAGGCGCTGATGATGTGCTGTCTCTTATA
>CALGKS010000170.1 GCA_937930475.1 uncultured Collinsella sp.
GTGTAGTTCGTATGCGTATGCATGGTTACCAGTTCCATGCGGGCTCCTATCTTTTAGTTGTTGCATTTGGGAGCCGAATATCGAATGCTTTCAGGTGCAATGCAGACTCTGGCGGGCAGGGATGCCGACATGTGGGCTGAGGCGCCGGATGCGACCTCGCAAAGGAGAGTGGCATCCTGCCCCGTTCGGGAAAGGCCGCGAATTAGCTGGATGAGGGGCGACGCGCCACCTCGGATCTCTTTTGGGAGGTTGCGGTCCCGGGCGCTCGGGCAGGCCCCGCCGCATCGCAGAAGGGAGCAGGGGATGATCTACGCGGGTGTGGACATCGCCAAGACGGACCACGTCATAGGGGCGGTCGACGAGCGCGGGGCCGAGATGTGCCGGCCGATGCCGTTCAAGAACACCGAGGCCGGGCTAGAGAGGGCCGTCGCGTGGCTCGAGGGCCTTGCGGGGTCGCCGTCCGACGTCGTCGTGGGCATGGAGGCCACCGGCCACTACTGGATGGCCTGCTACTCGTTCCTCGTCGCGCGGGGCTATTCCGTCGCCGTGATAAACCCCATGCAGGTCAAGGCGGTGCGCAGGCTCAAGGGGCTCGACAAGGTCAAGAACGACCGCGTCGACGCCGGGCTCATAGCCGAGGCGCTGCGCATAGGCCAGTACGACGAGACCAGGCTCGCCACCGACGAGGTGGCGTCGCTGAGGTCGCTGTCGCGCTACCTGCAGTCGCTGCGCGGCATGGTCGCGGAGCTCAAGACCCAGTGCGTGTGCCTGATGGACGCGCACTTCCCCGAGTACGCCGGCATATTCTCCGACATGTTCGGGGCCGGCAGCCGCGCGGTGCTGTCCAAGTCCCCGCTGCCCTTCGAGCTGGCGAGGAGGAGGTCCGACTCGCTCGCCCGCGACATCGCCGAGGCGTCCAGGCGCGGCGGCAAGTCGGCCGGCTACGCCGCCGAGATAAAGGCCGCGGCCAAGTCGTCGATCGGCGTGAGGCTCGGCCAGGAGGCCGCGTCGTTCCAGGTCAAGTCCCTGATAAGGCAGATCGAGTTCGCCGACTCCGAGTGCGCCAAGGTCGAGGCGAGGGTGAGGG
>CALGKS010000171.1 GCA_937930475.1 uncultured Collinsella sp.
GTGTCGTAGGCGGCGGTAGTCTGGTAGACCTTCACCTGCAGGCGACGACGGGTGGCAAGCGTGGTGCAGCCGCCGGTCTCGTGCATCTCGGCCAGGACGGCGTCGTAGTCGGCCGAGTCGGAGATGACGGTAACGCTCGCGGCGTTCTTGGCGGCAGAGCGCAGCATGGAGGGGCCGCCGATGTCGATGTGCTCGATGGCGTCCGCGAAGGTGACCTCGGGGTTGGCGACGGTCTTCTCGAACTCGTACAGGTTGACAACGACCAGGTCGATCATCTTAATGCCGTGCTGAGCGGCCTCCTGCATGTGCTGCTCGGAATCGCGGCGGGCAAGCAGCGCACCGTGAACCTTGGGGTGCAGCGTCTTGACGCGGCCGTCCATCATCTCGGGATAGCCCGTGAACTCCTCGATGGGGGTTACGGGAACGCCCGCATCCTCAATGGCACGAGCCGTGCCGCCCGTAGAGATGATCTCGACGCCAAAGTCGTCAACCAGCGTCCGTGCGAAATCGACGACACCCGTCTTATCGGTAACCGAGATCAACGCGCGTGCGATCTTCACATCAGATCCCATGCAGTCCTCCTGTCTGGTACGCCGCCGTGCTCTGTGAGTCGGTGATACGTCGATCTGCAGCGCTCGCGCAGCGGCATTGAAAATACTGATTTAATGTAGCGCATCGAGCGCGCCGATGCACCCCGCATCGTCCGCTTGTGCAGAAAAAGCTTGCGAGCGGAGGGTATGGGCGCGCATTCGGCCGCGGTGAGTTGATGGAGCACAAGGGCACCATAATTAGATGCCAACGGCGTGGTAGAACTGTGCTCGATATGCATCCGCAAAAGAAAGAGGCACCATGGTCTCGCGGGTTCTCTACCGACCGTTTGATACCGAAGATTTCGACGCCATCGCGCTGATTCTGCAGCAGCTTTGGCATAACAATTCGGATAACGATGAGTACAACCGCCTTGAGGCCGCGTGCGATCTTGCCTATTGCCTTTCGTCCTCGACGTTTTCGCAGGTTGCGGTAATTGATGGAGAGGCGCGCGGTATTGCGCTTGCACGCGCAGGACAGAACTCTGGCGCCACCATCAACGAGCACTGGATGGATACCGAGCGCGCGCTGCTGTCGCAGATGCGTGAGCTGGAGCCCGAGGTGTGCGCCGAGTACCTCTCATTTGTGCGCGCCACCATTCGGACCAACAATCGCTTGCTCGAAAGTAGCCCGCTGCCGCATGAAAACGAGGTCACCCTGCTTGCCGTGGATCGCGATGTCCATGGTCTGGGCGTTGGCTCGGTGCTGCTCGACGCCGCTGTCTCGCACCTGTCCTCGCGCGGGGCAACGAGGGCGCACCTGTACACCGACTCCAACTGCTCTTGGAAGTTCTACGAGCTGCACGGCTTTAAGCGCACGGCCACACACCGCGCCAGCCGCGAAGAACGCCGCCACGCCATGCCGCGCGAAAGTTTCCTCTACGAGCTGGACCTAACCGTCTAGGCCCAGCAGCCATACCTAGTCGTTGGGGACGTTCTTAAATGACTAGTCGCTGGGGACAGTCTTCGTAGGTAGCGCATAAAAAGGGGATGGGCTTTCCCCGACGGCTGTCGAGAAAAGCCCATCCCATAGCTTACGACCGTTAGAACGTTCCGCCGCCGCCTCCGCCGACGCCGCCAAAGCTGCAGCCGGTCAGGGCCAGTGCTGCTGC
>CALGKS010000172.1 GCA_937930475.1 uncultured Collinsella sp.
GTCCATCTCAAGCTCGATAGCAGATGGACTCTCGCCTCTGAGGAAAAATGGAATCGGGAAGAAATCAATCCTCCCCGTTTCCTTGTCGATGGCATACGGAGTGTCGCCCGGGGCCATCTTTCCATCGAAACCGAACCCGACAAACCAATGGTATTTGCCCTCGTATGCGCACACTGGGCCGTATCCGTCTACGGCCTCCTCTTCCAGAATCGGCTTTATGGCCTCTTCCAATGTGAGCATGTCAACCTCTTGTCGTCAGGCACTCGTCGATAAGATCGCCAAACTCGGCGTCGTCAACTCGCGCGAACTCCGTCTCCTCGGCCTTGATTATACCAAAATACCAGCTCACGTCCTCATCGCCGCTCTGTGGGTCTATGAACTTGATAGTGTTTCCCGTCTTTTCCGCAACGAAAACGTGTCGTCCGCTCTTGCCGCAAAGCCCCTGGTCCCAGGTAACGGAGACCTCGGCCCTCGCGTCCCCGTTTATCGCAAGGAGGAATGACGTTATCTCTTTCTCCGGCTTATCGCCACCACGTTTCCAGGTGACCCCCGGAAACACCTTTTTGTACGACTCGGCGCGTGCGAAGGGGTCATATGCCGATATTTTCCCCCACTTGTTCATCTTAACCGGCTTCGCAACGACGTCGAGCCCACGCCGTCTCGCCTCATACGCCGGAACGCACCTTTGGCAGTTGTACGAGTACCTGCCGTCTTTGTCCTTCTTTGTCTTAAAGTTCGGGTTGGCCTTGGCAAGGTCTGAGCCTGCAGAATGCTCGCCCTTGATCTCCTTGAAAACGCGCCGGCCGTTGACAATGGGCGTCGAACCGGGCGCAAGCGCCGCGTCGAGCACCTTCTGCTGGTCGCCCGCGGACATCTTCCTGAAACCGTTCGACGGTATGCCGTAGCCCTCGAGCTGCCGCGAGAGCCGCTTTCGCGCCTCGGTCTTAGATACGCCCGCCACGTCCAGCTTGCGCTTGGTGCCGGGCATCTCCATGAACTCGGAGATAGTGCGGTCGGCGGGCTTGGCCCCGTTGACGGCTGGCTTGCCCGCCTTCCATTCCTCATACGTCATGCCCTCGGGCAGGCGGCTAAACCGCTCGCCGTCGAGCACGTCGAGTCCGTCACAGCACGCCACCAGCGTGCAGCGGCAGTTCGCCGTCGCGGCGGACGGCGCCTCGGGGTCGCCCGGGTAGCGGCACCCGTTGCTGAACTTCTCCCCGACCTCCACCTTCTCGCCATCGAGCTGCCTGTGGCTCGAGCGCGTACGCAGGTCGAGCGTCGCCATCCATTCCTGCTGCACCTTGATACCAAGCCCCTTGGCCCTCTTGTAGCTGTCGACGCGCCCGGCGTTCTCCGCCGCCGTCGTCGAGGTGCGCGCCAAACGCACCGCCGCCGCGCGGTTCGCCCCCGTCACGTCTTGCATGCGCTTGGCTATCTTTGGTATCGACTCGCCGAGCAGCACGCCCTGCGTGATCTGGTTGGCAATGAGCCGGCGGTTCCATGCCACGTCCTTGACGACGTTGACGGACGGCTTGGGCAGGTAGCTGTCGTGGTCGGTAAGCAGCCTCTGCACGGTCGACGCGTCCTGCAGCGCGTAGGCCGTGTCAACGCCCACGGCGCTCTCGACCTGCCACGTGCCGTAGTTGTAGTTCTCGGCGTAGACCTCGGGCAGCCTGCCCTCGATGGCGGCGGCCGCGACGACGTTCGCGTGCGTCATGGCCTCGGCACACTGCTTGAGCACGATTCGGTAGCGCCTGCCCGCCGCGATCTTCCCGCTTCGCCAAGACCTGTATTGCGCCTTGGTGATCTCGCCGGCCCCGAGACGCTCGCGCATCTTCTCGTCGTCGGCCTCGAACTGCGCCAGATAGCGCTTGAGGTTGTCGTAGGCCGTCTTGCTCGCCTCGCCGTACACTCCCGCCACCTCGCGCTCGAACGCACGAATCTCGGCGTCTGAGAACTCGCGAGCGCTATCCTTCGCCATGCGCCGCCTCCAATCGTCGGCACGCATGGTCGCCCGCGCATAACGGAAAAGGGCCCCGACCGAAGCCGGGGCCCTTCCCTACTCGCCGTCTGCCTCTAGCATCTGGCGTACCTCGTCGCGCCAGCGCTCGGGAACGCTCTCGAGCGTGCGCTTGCCGCTTTTCACGGCGCGGTAGTAGATCTTCGCCAAGTTACTCACCTCCAACGATGTCGCCGAGCTCGAGAAGGGCCGCTTGCGAGTCGGCGACCTGCTGCTGGAGCGATGCGATCTGCTCCTCCATGCTCATGCCGTCCGCCTCGTGTGCCGTCCAGACGGTGTCAAAGTCGGCCTTTGCGCCATCGACCGTCAGCTCGCCCGTCGGGTCGGTGAAGTGCAGCTCCTCGTAGGTGAACACCTTCACCTTGACGGAACCGCCCTCGCCTCCCTGCTCCTCGCGCTCGCCCTCGGCGATGCTGCGGCGCAGCCAGACGTCGGTCCCCGCGATCTCGACCGTCTCGGGCCTCTCGCCCGTTCGCTCCGACTTCACAACCATATTTTTCCTCCTAACCCACGGCCCTCGCCGCGTTGAATATGCACCGCTTGACGTTCATCTGGTGCTCCATGACAGCCGTTTTCAGCCAGCCCCAGTAAGAGCACACGCGCCTCGCCAAGCGCTCGGTGCGCCTGCGCATGTAGCGCGCGAACGCGCGCCGCAGTCGTTTCCAGAGCCTCTTTCGCAAGTCGACCCGGCGCCCGCGAGCGCACCAGATGCGATAGCCCGCGAAGTCGATGGGCTCGGCGCCGTTGCGCCTCACCTTCCACGGTTTCAGCGACAATCCTAGCCGCCCCAAAACGCGCGCGGCGATGGCCGCGGCCTTCCTGAGCGAACGCTTTGAGTTGCCGAGAAAATAGCCGTCGTCGGCGTACCACACCTGGCATCCCGCGAGCCTCACGCGTTTGCCGCGCCGCTCCTTCGCCGCCTCCTCGACCGCGTGGTACGCGAACGAGATCACGAGCGCCGCCAACCGAAGCGACAGGTAGCTGCCGAGGATAAGGACGCCGTTCATCGTCGACAGCAGCGAATGGAGCAGGTAGAGGACTTGGCTGTTCTTGACGTAGCGCGCCACCAGACCCTCCACTATCTCCGTCCGCATCGAGCCGTAGCAGTTGCGGATGTCGACGTGTACGTGGTAGGCGAAGCGGTGAACCTCACGCCTGAGCTTGCGCATCCCCAGCGCCGCGCCCTTGCCCTTGACGCCGCTCGACACCTGCCAGAAGCCGACCTTGGCGGCAAGGAGCGGCTCGAGTGCCCCAACGCACAGGTAGTTGCAGACCTGCCGCTTGATGCTCTCGACGCTTATCTCGCGCAGCTTGCCGTTGTTTGGGTCGTGCTTCAGGTAGGTTCGAATCGGCTCGAACGTAAGCGTCTCGGTCGAGAGCTCTAGCCAGATGCGGTCGACGAACGCCGTCTCGGTGCCGTATTCGTCGGCGACGCGCCAGCCGTTCTCCTTGCCGGAGTCACTTTTCTTCCATCGGTGCAGGGCCTCGACGACGCTCTTGCGCGTGAACTCGATGCCCTTGCAGTAGGTTTTCATAGATCAAAGCTCTTTCTGTCTGTCATACGAGCGTTCGCCTTGCGGCTACCAGCCCGTGAGCCTTGCGGACAAATTTCACTCAAAGGAGTCAGGCAGAGCCGCGTCCCGCCAGAAAGCGGCGGGCGCGGTAGACACGGTGCGAGTAGAGATTTATAGACAGAAAGCCGGGAGACGAAGTACCAAGTGGCCCTACCGGACCTGTTCCTCGAGTTCGCGTAACGAAGACCGGCGTTCGAGCCGTTCCTCAGGTTGCCGAGGAACTGAACCAGAAACCAGCGCCGCCCTCACCGTGAATCCCTGTTTGGAGTTAGGAGGGGGCCAGCCCCCTCTCAGGGCTACGCCCTGATTCACCCCCGGCTACGGCCCGTAGCAGAAAGCCGGGAGACGAAGTACCAAGTGGCCCAACCGGACCAGTACCCCGAGTTCGCGTAACGAAGACCGGCGCTCGAGCCGCCCCCCAGGACGCCGAGGAACAGAACCAGACGGATTGTGCCTTTGACTTTGCCGCCGGAGGTGTCGAAGTAGAAGTAGTCGCCGACACCGGTCGTCGCCGAGCCGCCGAGCCCCTTTCCCAAGATAAGGCCATTGACGAACTGGATGTCGAGCATGTAGCCATCTGCCGTCGGCATGCACGCCGCCGTCGGGGTCACCCCGTCCGCCACGGCATTCTTCTTCTCATTGCGAGTGTCGGGGTTGACCGCGATGCCGAAGCCCGTGCCGTCGGAGACGAAGAGCGTATCGCCCATGAACTCCCACAGGCCCAGCCCCGTCTCGACGCCGCCGACCTTGAACGGATGCTTGCCGTCCTTCGCCACCTGGCCGTCGCCAACGAGGGCATCGGTGTTGCCCGTGCACCACGGCGCACTCTGGAGCCATGTGTTCACGGTCGTGTCGAACGCCTTGGCGACGTCCATGAGAAGCGCCACGTTGCCGTCTGCGAGCGTCTCCTTGCCGCCGACGACCGCGCCGTCGAACACGTCGTACGCCGCCGCGGCGCCTCGGTCTGGGCACGTGGTGCCCGTGTCGGTGCCGTACATCATCGACGCACCCACGGGAATCTTCGCCGCCTGCTCGGCGGTGACGACCACACGCGTGACGCCCGTCTCGGCAAGCGCGGGGTGGATCTGGATGCTGAAGTCCGTGCAGCCCGGGAAGTCCACCTGGGAGGACTTGCAGAGCGTCTTGGTCAACTGGTGGAAGTTGATATACCACTGGTCGTAGACGCTCATGCCCGAGTAGCCCGTGGTCGCGGTCTTGCAAAGGTCGACGAGCGAGTCGTGCGACGTCGTGCGGTTGGCGACCTTCGCGCCCGAGACGGAGCGCGGGCGCCCTTCAGCGTCGATGCTCATGGGATACGTCGGCGTCAGCATGTACGGTCGCAGCGTGCCGTCCGGCAGCAACGCCTTGGGGTTCGGCTGCGAGCCGCTGAATCGGCTGTCGGACCACGAGACGAGCAGGTTGCCGTTCGCCAGCACCTCGACCGCCTGCCAAACGACCGGCGCGATCTCGTAGACGTTGTTGCCGTGTCCGTTGTCCACGCGCGAGAAGCCGTAGTCAACGCCGTCGATGGCCTCGACCCACGGCACGCCGTCGGCGTCGGCACCGGCGTTGGCGGACACGTGGAACCACGGGCCGCCC
>CALGKS010000173.1 GCA_937930475.1 uncultured Collinsella sp.
ACCCTAGACCGTCCTTGGGCTTGTGGATACCCGGGGTATCGACAAAGACAAGCTGGTAGCCGGGGCGGTTGACGACGGCGCGCATGCGACGGCGGGTCGTCTGGGCCACCGGCGAGGTGATGGCGACCTTTTTGCCATAGCAGGCATTGAGCAGCGTGGACTTGCCGGCGTTGGGACGACCGACCAGGGCCACGAAGCCACTGCGGAAGCCGGGTTCCACGTCGCCAAAGCCCGCGAGGCTCTCGTCCTCGTCGCACAGGGCGTCGAGCTCCTCATCGCTCATACCCTCAAACGGGTCGAACTCCTCGACCTCGTCAAACGAATCGGCACCTTCAGCCTCGTCCAGGACCTCGTCATCCAAAACTTCAACGGCAGGCTGCATATTGTCGGACATGGGAATCCCTTTCTAAATAAAGTCGAGCGCGTGGGCAAAGACAAGCAAGCCAACGATCGCGGCGGTAATGGAAAGAACGTATACAGAAGCGGCGGCGATATCCTTCGCGCGCTTGGCCAACGGATGCAGCTCCTGGGTCGCCAGGTCGACAATCGCCTCCATGGCGGTATTGCACAGCTCGCCGTGAATCACCAGGCCGCAGCAGATGATGACCGTAGCCCACTCGGCAATATCGAGCCCCACGATGCAGCCGGCAATGACGGTGCACACGCCCGCCACGAGCATGACCTTGATATTGCGCTCGGTCATGACGGCGGTGACGAAGCCCTCCATAGCGTATGAGAACGACTTTAAAAAGGACGGATGGTCCTTGTTCGATCCGGGAATCATAGACGGCTCCTAGTCGTGGGCATGATTGGTTATGGGGCCGACGTGGACGAGTTTGGGGTCCTCGCCGCGCTCAAGCGCCAGGTCGCGCAGGATGGCATCCTCGCGTGCCTCCATGACCTCGGCCTCATCGTCCTCGATGTGGTCGTAACCCAACAGGTGCAGCATTCCGTGCACGAGCATCAGTCGGCACTCATCGGCGGGGCTGTTGCCAAAGCCGGGGGCCTGACGGGCAATAACCTGCGGAGCCAGGATAATATCGCCGAGCTCGAGCGTCTCGTCGGCGGGAATGTCCTCGTCAAAGGCCGAGTCGCATTCAAACGAGAGCACGTCGGTCGTGCGATCGATGCCACGCCACTCAAGGTTGAGCTCGTGCATCTCGTCCTCATCGACATACGAAAGGGAAATCTCGACCTCACGCTCAACACCCTCGGCGGCAAGCACAACTGAGCAGATGTGCTCCACCTCCTGAGCATCGAGCAGCGTATCGAGCTCGGCATCGTTGCTGATCAATACACTCAACGGGACTCCTTTCGATCGTGTGCGCGCCGCTCGCGCGCATCGTCGTATGCATCATAGGCCTCAACGATACGGCCCACCAGGGCATGGCGCACCACATCGGCGCGCTCCAGGTGAGAAAACGCCACATCGTCGACGCGACCCAAAATCCTTTCGACATCGGCAAGACCGCCGCGACGACCCACCAGGTCACGCTGGCTCAGGTCGCCGGTAATCACGAACTTGGAATTAAAACCCAAACGCGTCAGGAACATCTTCATCTGCTCGGGCGTCGTGTTTTGTGCCTCATCGAGCACCACAAAGGCATCGCTCAGCGTTCGACCGCGCATGTAGGCGAGCGGGGCAATCTCGATCACGCCGCGCTCCATAAGCTCATCGGTACGTTCGCGATCCATCATGTCAAAGAGGGCATCATAGAGCGGGCGCATATACGGGTCGATCTTTTCCTCGAGGGTGCCGGGCAAAAAGCCTAGGTTCTCTCCCGCCTCGACAACCGGGCGCGTCAGGATCAGGCGGCCTACCTCATGGCGCTTGAGTGCGGCGACGGCGAGCGCCATGGCCAGATAGGTTTTACCGGTACCGGCGGGACCGAGGCCAAACGTGATGGTAGAAGAGCGGATGGCATCAACATAGCGCTTTTGACCGAGCGTCTTGGGGCGGATGACGCGACCGCGATACGATAACAGCACGTCATCGCGCAGCGACGAGGCATCATGCTCGCCGTCGCGCAGAACGGCCAGACAGCGCGAGACATCATCGGCAGAAAGCGTGCGCCCGGCAGCAGCCTCACGAAAGGCATGTTCGAAAAAACGCGCGACCAGCTCGACCTCGTCCGAATCGCCGCTCACGGCAACGCTGTCACCGCGGACAACCACATGGGCGTGCACCAAGTTCTCGAGTGCACGAAGGACGCCGTCGCCGGCGCCCAAAACGCGCGAGGGGTCGATACCCTCGGGAACGGTAAGTCTAATCTTCGAGGCTTCCATGAACCTCCCTGCGTGCATGGACCAAGCCGGAATCATCGACTCCGATGATAGCAACATCGAGCAGGCACGGGGCTGTGAGTCCACAGGTATCATCAAGACGGGCATGATGGAACGAGCCGAGCGTCAAATTGTCACCGTACTCAAGCACGGCGCGTTCGACGGTACCCACGCGACGGCGAGCATCGGCAACCGCGAGCTCCTGAGCCGCCGCGCGCATGCGACGGCTGCGCTCGGCCATGACCTCGGGCGGCACCTGATCAGGCATATCGGCGGCAAGGGTACCGGGGCGCTTGCTATAGCGGAACACGTGCATGCGCGAAAAGCCCACGCGACGGCACAGGGCCAGCGACTCCTCGAACTCCTCGTCCGTCTCGCCAGGAAAACCGACGATAACGTCGCACGAAAGTGCAGCCTGTGGCAGGTTAGCGCGAATCATGCGCACCGTGTCCTCGAAGGCCTCGGCACTATAGGGA
>CALGKS010000174.1 GCA_937930475.1 uncultured Collinsella sp.
CATATTGGCTCATCTGACTCTTGCCGAGTTTTTTTCCGAGCATCTCCGATGCGCGGATTACGTCCGACTGGCGAACGTCGCGATCGGACATGGTCTGTCGCAGGCGATCGCTAAACGTCTCTTGGGCCATTAGAACCTCCTTGCTGGCAAAGTTCAATTTATAGAACACGAATTGAACCAAAGTTCAATTTAGGCAGCAGTATAGCGCCGTACCTTATTCGGAAGTTCAATTTCACAAGAAAACGTACCGAACTCCGAGATTTGCCCAAGGCGGACAATGACGCGCACGCGTTTAGAGATATTCAAGGAATCGAGCGGCGGCAAGCGAAACGTCAGCCGTGCGATATATCGCGTTGATCTGCCGATGGGGATGTCCCTCGAGCGGACGCACGGCGACATCGAACTGACAGCGGCGCAAGATGAGCGCCGGAAGAATACTCACGCCCAGACCGTCCTCGACCATGGCCATAATCGCATAATCATCCCAGGTCGATAGCTTAGAACGCACCGCCAGACCCGCGCGGCGAAACAGCGGCGTAATCTCGTCGTCGCTACCGCGTTCCAGCAGAATAAACTGCTCGTTGGCCAAATCGGCAAGGCAAACGACCTCCGCGGTGGCAAGCGAGGAGTCCGCTGGCACCACGGCCATCAGCTCGTCTTGCACCAACGGCCGCGACGCCATACCGGCGCCGCGTGGCTCGCGCGGAATAAAGCCCAGGTCGCAGCGGCCTTCCGCCACCCATTGCTCAATCTCGGAGTAATCACCCATCAGCAGCTCGTAATCGACTTCCGGGTGATCAGCGCGAAACCGCGCGATCACCGGCGGCAGTACATGGGTCGCCACACTCGAGAATGTACCGATACAGATCTTGCCACGCATGAGCCCCCGCATCTCGTCCACGCGTCGCTGCAGGCGGCCAAACTCTTCGCATAACGCCTCGACTGCCGGCATGACCTGCCGCCCGTCGGCAGAAAGCACCACGCCCTCGCGGCTGCGATCAAGCACCTTAAAACCCCAGTCTGCCTCAAGGTCGCCCACCATGCGGCTCACGCCCGACTGCGAATAGCTCAGCCGCTCTGCAGCATGCGTAAAGCTGCCGGCACGCACCGTCTCGAGCAGCACTTGCATCTTTTGAATATTCGTTTCCACGGCATCCCTCCACCTTTACATGAGTTTTTGTCATGTTATCCATGCATTATATTCGCTTTTCTTCTAAAGCCACCTCACCCATAGTGAACATGCTCGGATATAGAGGAGATGTCAGCACATGAACAACGGACTGTTTACGTACTTAGCAGCATTGCTATTGTTTGGCTCCAACGGCATCATCGCCGCTGCCATCGCGCTGCCGAGCTCCGATATCGTACTGTTGCGCACGTTTTTGGGCGCCCTCACCCTTGCCGCCATCCTCTTCATAACCAAGCGCCATAACCTGCAGGCTCCGTCTCGCCCCCGCGAGGCCGCAGCGCTCATCGTCTCGGGCGCCGCGCTGGGCGCCAGCTGGATTTTCCTGTTCCGCGCCTATCAGACGATCGGCGTTGGCATCTCCTCGCTGTTGTATTACTGCGGCCCCATCATCGTTATGGCCCTCTCCCCGCTCATTTTTGGCGAAAAGCTGACCGGCGGAAAAATCAGCGGCTTCATTGCCGTCGCCTGCGGCGCCTTCCTCATTGCGGCCCAAGGCCTCGGCGGCAACATGCCCGTCGCAGGCATCGCGTGCGGCATCGCCTCGGCCTTCTGCTACGCGTTGATGGTCATCGCTAGCAAGGGTGCGCCACACGTCGAAGGCCTCGAAAACTCCGCGCTCCAGGTGAGCGCCGCCTTTATGACCGCGCTGGTCCTTACGCTCCTCACACAGGGCGCCCCCTCGTTCCTCTCCCCCAGCATTGCCGCCGGCATCGATTGGCGCGCCGTCGCCATGCTCGGCGTCGTCAACACCGGCATCGGTTGCCTGCTCTACTTTAGTGCCGTCGCCAAGCTGCCCGTCCAGACCGTCGCGGTCGTCGGCTACCTTGAGCCGCTTTCGGCCGTCGTGTTCTCCGTTGCCCTTTTGGGCGAGACCGTGACGCCCATCCGCCTCATGGGCGCCGCGTTGATCATCGGCGGCGCGATCTTTTGCGAAGTCGCCGGCAAACGCGCAGACACCAAAGCAAGCATCGCCCAAGCGGCACGCGCCTAAAAGCCCCTCTTCAGCTCAAAGCAGGAACGCATCCGCGGTTATCACATTGCAGCAAACCACACAGCCGGAAGTGCCCCTGCTTTGAAATGCTACCTGCGTACGTTAATAATCCCCAGCTGGGGATTATTGTCTAAAGCATCCCGATGTGCCAAACTGCTCTTATATGTATAAAGACGGCATAAAGACCTTTTGCCCATGGCAAGGGTCAGATGTCTAAAGGAGTCCACGTGGCACACAACAAACTGGAGGCAAGCCTCCAAGACCAGCAGAGTCAGGGCGGGCACGGAGCCATCCCCCTCTCCGCTGGTATGCTGCTCGTTACGCTCGGCGTCGTCTACGGCGACATCGGCACGAGCCCCATGTACACCATGAAATCAATCGTCGCCAACAACG
>CALGKS010000175.1 GCA_937930475.1 uncultured Collinsella sp.
TCGTCGAGGTATTTGTTGCCGTCGACGTATTTCATCCAGCATGGTCCGTCGACGTAGCTGCTATACGTGATCCAGTCGATACTTCTAACCGTGGTATTGATCTCGCCCTTGTCGTAACCGACAAGTTCGAGCTCCCACGGAATGATCTTCCTCTTGTGGCAGATCTTGTTGTTGTCTTGGTCTTTGCCGTCCTTTTCTATGGCCAGGTAATTAATGTCTTTTTTCTCGTTTGTGCGGTCTCGGATGATGTAGGCTCCGTTTGACTGGCGGTCGAACGCAAAAGAGCGGCTGGGCTTGCCGTCATGCTCGCCACTCCATACGTGGATGACCTTTCCATCTTTGTCCGAGTCGCCATCGACCGACCAAATGCTGTAGCCTGTCTTCTTGTGCTCTTCGAAATTGAGCAGAGTGCGGATGGCATACCAATTTGTATTTCCTGTATCGGTCGCTACGTGCTCAAGGATGAGCTTGCTGGACGTGCCGTCATTAAACAGGTGGCAGACGTTGCCGATGACGTTGCCGTCTTCGTTGACGCTCGCGGTGCGAAAATAGCCCGCGGGGCGAAGGCGAATGACGAACTTGTCGAGGTTGGCCGCCGGTGTGGGCGTGTCTTCTGCAAATGCCGCTCGCAGGGGAATACCCGGCGTCACGGTTTCGGGCAGGCTTGCAAATGGCGACAATGCTGCGAGTCCAAGGCCCAGCGTAAATGCTCGGCGACTGATGGCGTGGTGTTCGGTCATAACTCCTCCATTCGCAGGGTGCGGTTATGCACTTATTTTGGTCACTATACTGCTCGGATGTTTAAAGGTGTCGGCTTAAATTGTGTGCGCGGCGCTATAAATCGGCGGGAGGACGCGTTGGGGCGCTTGTCTATTTGTGCTGCCACCGCGCTGGGGGTGGTTTTGCCGCCCGGCACCCTCGCGTTTGCCGGCTATCGGCATAAGAAAGGGAGGGTCGGTTTACCGGCCCTCCCTGGGTATGAAGCGCTGGGGCACCGCCGCTTGTTAGCACCGCGCTCGTGTTACCCGCTGCGCTCGCGAGTCGCTTAGCGCTTAATCTCGATATCGTCGAGCTTAACGTCCATGGCTTCGGTCTTGGCCTTGGCGATATCATCGGCAAACTCCAGGGACTTCATCATGGTCTCGACGGCGTCCTTGTGCTCCTCGACGTTGTCGATGCGCACGTACACGCTGCCGCCGTCAACGTCGGTGAAGTACTCGGTCGTCACGCCGCCCGTGTGCGTGTAGGAAGCGTTGCGCCAGGTCTTGCCGTTGTACTTGACGGGATCATTCTCGGTCCACTCAAAGTCGGTCTTCCACTTGGCCTCGTAGTCGAACAGCTCGTCGGCGTTCTTGTCAGAGTCGAAGACAGGGATGAAGCGATCGCTGGCGTGCTCGCTCTCGGTGAACTTAAACTGGGCCCTATCGGCCGTGTCGCCGGCGACGTCGGTGATTTCGACGCCCTCGGGGACCTCGACCTTAAACCAAATGAAGTCGGTCCTCATATCCACGGCTGGCTTTTCTGCTCCGCCGCCACCGCCACTGCCGGTAGTGCCGCCGCTTCCGCCACAACCCACCAGGGCAACCGCGGCAAAGAGACTGATGCAGAGGGTGAGAATCGCAAAGGCCTTCTTTTTCATGGTCGTGTCCTCCTCGATCTGTAACCGCCCATGGATTACTTGCCTTTACTGTACGCGCGAGCGGCTCGTTCGGGTGGGCCATGTGTCCCATTCTGGGGGCCGGATTTGCGCCGGCAAGTGGCAATATGTCCGGGCGCAAAAGAGGGGAGGGCCGGTGCTGTCGACCCTCCCCGGGTTGGGCGCCCGTTGTTTTAATGGGGCGCATGTGCGCGGGTGCGCGTAGGCGCGTGCGGGTGTCCCGTTACTTGATCTCGATGCTCGAAATCTCGACTTCGCGTGCCTCGGAAACTGCCTCTTCCATGTCATCGGGGAACTCGATGGAGTTGAGGAGCGCCTCGGCTTCTTTCTTGTGCTGGTCGAAGTTCGAGATGAGGACGTAGACGCTTCCCAGCTCAACGTCGGTAAAAAGCATGGTTGAGATGCCGCTGTTGTCCTCGTATGTTCCGACGAGCCACGTCCT
>CALGKS010000176.1 GCA_937930475.1 uncultured Collinsella sp.
GAAGGTCATCGAGCGCGCCGTTCGCGGCATGCTGCCCAAGACCACCCTCGGCCGTGCCCAGATGACCAAGCTTAAGGTCTACGCTGGTGCCGAGCATCCGCATGCTGCCCAGAACCCCACGAAGATTGAGCTGGAGGCTTAAAGATGGCTGAGAACACCGTTGTCTACCAGGGTACCGGCCGTCGTAAGAACGCCGTCGCCCGCGTCCGTCTCGTCCCCGGCACCGGCAAGGTGACCATCAACAAGCGTGACGCCGAGCAGTATTTCGGCCGTCATCAGCTCGTTGAGAACGCCCTTGCTCCCTTCAAGGTGACCGACACCGCCGGTCAGTTCGACGTTATCGCTCTGTGCGATGGCGGCGGCATCTCCGGTCAGTCCGGCGCTCTGCGCCTGGGCATCGCTCGTGCTCTTCTGAACGCTGGCGATTACCGTGCTGACCTCAAGAAGGCCGGTTTCCTTACGCGCGATGCTCGCGTGGTCGAGCGCAAGAAGTACGGCCTCAAGAAGGCCCGCCGCGCTCCCCAGTTCTCCAAGCGCTAAGGTTTTATCTCCTTACGAGATACAATGTACAAGCGGGGCCTACCGACTGCTCGGTGGGTCCCGCTTTTCTTTTCGACTAGGGTGGGCGGCTTCGTTTTGCCCACTTGGGAAGGAGCGATCCTATGCCCCAGAACATCTTCGGTACCGATGGCGTCCGTGGCGTCGCCAACGCCGACCTCTCGTGCGACCTCGCGTTTCGCCTGGGCCGCGCGGCGACCAAGTTCCTTGGCCCGGACATCTGCATCGGCCGCGACACGCGTCTTTCGGGTACCATGCTCGAGAGTGCTCTGACCGCTGGCATTATGGCAGAGGGCGGCCGTCCGCATTGCTGCGGCGTTATCCCTACGCCGGCCGTGGCGCTGCTCACCGTCCAAAACGAGCTCGACGGCGGCATCGTCATCTCCGCTTCGCACAATCCGCCGGAGTTCAACGGCATCAAGTTCTTTAGCCGCAAGGGCATGAAGCTTCCCGATGCTGTCGAGGAAGAGATCAGCGCCTGGGTCATGTCCGAGGAGGCCATGGCTGCCGACACGCTGCCGACCGGCGCCGGTGTGGGTCATATCATCAAGATGAAAGACGCCCGCAAGGCCTATGTCGATCATGCCATCAGCACGCTCGACGGCCTTAAACTCGATGGCCTGGTTGTTGCCGTCGACTGCGGCCACGGTGCTTCCTGCCAGACCACGCCCGCCGCGCTGCAGCGCCTGGGCGCCACGGTCCATGCCATCAACACCGATTACTGCGGCACCGACATTAACGTTGAGTGCGGCTCTACGCACCTTGAGCCCCTGCGCGAGCTCGTGCTGCGAACCCACGCCGACATCGGCCTGGCCCACGACGGCGACGCCGATCGCGTGCTGTTCGTGGACAGCGAGGGCAACGAGATCGATGGCGACTACATTCTTGCCATCTGCGGCTCCGACCTGGCCGCTCGCGGCAAGCTCGCCAATTCCGAGATCGTCTCGACCGTTATGTGCAACCTGGGCTTCTCCATCGCAATGAAGGAGCAGGGCTTCGAGATGGTCCAGACCGCCGTGGGCGACCGCTATGTTCTTGAGCGCATGCTCGCGGATGGCGCCGTCATCGGTGGCGAGCAGTCCGGCCACATCATCTTCCTGGAGCACAACACCACCGGTGACGGGCTGGTGACGGCCCTGCAGCTGCTGGCCGTGCTCAAGCGCACCGGCCGCACCCTCACCGACCTTGCCGGCATCATGAAGAAGTACCCGCAGGTACTCGTCAACGTGCATTCGGACAACAAGGCCGGCCTGGACGATTGCCAGCCCATTTGGGACGCCGTCGCTGCCGCCGAGAAGGAGCTCAACGGCCGCGGCCGCATCTTGGTGCGCCCGAGCGGTACCGAGCCGCTGGTTCGCGTTATGGCCGAGGCGGAGACGCACGAGCTCACCCAGCGCGTTGTCGACGACATCGTCGAGGTTGTCAAGCGTGAACTTCCCTAATGGTCAAAAACGGGTGCCAAGTGGTAAACTGTTAAAGCAATTTTGATTGATTGGTATGTCCGAGGGGGAGCATGTTCACTAAAGTCCTAAGGTCTTTTGGTATGCGTGGTCGAGTCCTTACGCTGGATGCTCCCATCTCGGGCGACGTCATTCCGCTCTCCGAGGTAAACGATCAGACGTTTGCCACCGGCCTTTTGGGCCAGGGCGTTGCCATTCAGCCTACGGGTACGCGTGTGATTGCGCCGGCAGACGCCAAGGTCGAGGCCATTTTTCCCACGGGTCACGTCGTCGCGCTCAACACGGT
>CALGKS010000177.1 GCA_937930475.1 uncultured Collinsella sp.
CGACGATATCGCCGACAACGGACAGCTGCGCCGCGGCAAGCCCTGCATGCACCTCACCGAGGGCACGGGCCTTGCCATCAATTGTGGCGACCTGGCGCTCACCATGGTCACCAAGACGGTTCTCGACGACCCCACGCTGGAGTCCGACGTGAAGCTGCGCGTGCTCCACGAGCTTACCGAGATGATCGTCCGCACCATCGAGGGCCAGGCGCTCGACTTGGGCTGGGTCCGTGACGGGCGCTTTGACATCTCGGTCGACGATTACCTGGACATGGCAATGCACAAGACCGCGTACTACAGCGGAGCCACGCCGCTTGCCGCTGGAGCCATTATCGGCGGCGGCAGCGAGGAGCAAATTGAGGCGCTGCGCGCCTTTGGCCTGCACACGGGCCTTGCCTTCCAGATCCAAGATGATCTACTCAACTTGATCGATACCAAGGAGGCCGCCAACAAGGACTTCCGTACCGACATCACCGAGGGTAAGCGCACGCTCGTTGCCGTGCACGCCCTGTCTGATGAGCGCTATCACGACGAGATTGAAGCGATCCTCTCCTCGGGCACCGAGGACCCCGCGCAGCTCGCGCGCGCCGTGGAAATCTTCCAGGAGACCGGCTCTATCGATTACGCCCACGCCTACGCGCTGGACCTGACCGCTAAAGCCAAGGCCGCCATCGAGGACGTTTCGCTCGAGGCGCATGCACGCGAACTGTTCCTCTCCATGGCAGATTTCTTTGTGGAGCGCCTTAACTAGCGGGGGTTATAAAACCTGTCAGCAGCGTATTTGGGTACAACTTGCTACACTGTTGAGTGCATGTTTATGCATCCCTTTGCGTTGTCTATCCGACACACGCTCAAATAGTACGAATGGTACGCCGAAAGGGGTTCGTTCATGGAACCTATTACAACGGGCATGCAGGGAGCAGCCGTCGAGGACGTCCAGTCCCGCCTTCTGCAGCTCGGCTATACAATCGATGACACCGAGGTTGCCGACAAGCGCTTTGGCACCACCACCGAACAGGCTGTTGGCACCTTTAGGCTCGATAGCGGTCTTGCCGCTGGCTGTGCCGTCGATATCCCCTGCTGGAGCGCCCTGGTCGACGCCTCGTATAAACTGGGCGACCGCACCCTCTATCTGCGCATGCCCAATTTCCATGGCGCCGACGTGCAGGCCCTGCAGAAGGCGCTTAACGTTTTGGGCTTTGCCTGCGGCGAGGACGATGGCTACTTTGGCCCTCACACCGAGGCGGCCCTTCAGCAGTTCCAGGAAAACGTCGGTCTGTTTGCCGACGGCATGGCTTTCCAGGATACCTACGCCTATATCAACCGCCTGCACCATGTGTGGGAGGGTAAACCTTCGGTGACCGAGGCTGAATCGCGCATCGGCTTTGCCCGCGCGGCCAACGTACTCGAGCGTTTCCAGATTGCCGTCATCGGTGAGGACCCTATCG
>CALGKS010000178.1 GCA_937930475.1 uncultured Collinsella sp.
GCATCTTAGCGTAGACCATGGGGTCGAGCGGCATAAACGGCTCGCCAAACAGCGAAGAGAACGTGGGTGTGGGCTCGGTGACGCCGACCTCGGTGCCGGGAATCTTGGCCGTAAAGCCCGTCACAAAGTGATACATGGCGGCGTCGGCCGTCAGGCGCGAGATGGGCGGCAGCACGCCAAAGGCGTCGCAGGTCAAAAACAGCACGACGCTCGGGGTGGTGCCCATGCCCTTGGTCCACGCGTTGGGGATATGCTCGACGGGGTAGGCCACGCGCGTATTGTGCGTGATCGAGACGTCGTCGTAGTTAGGCTTGCGATTCTCATCGAGTACCACGTTTTCACAGATGGCGCCAAAGCGAACGGCGTTGAAGATCTCGGGCTCGTGGAACGCGTCCAGGCCCTCGCACTTGGCGTAGCAGCCGCCCTCGACGTTAAAGATGCCCATGTCGGACCAGCCGTGCTCGTCGTCGCCGATCAGCAGGCGCGTGGGGTTGGCCGAAAGCGTGGTCTTGCCGGTGCCGGACAGGCCAAAGAACACCGCGGTCTCGTGCGTGACGGGATCCATGCTGGCCGAGCAATGCATGGGCAGTACGTCGTCCTCGACGGGCAGCAGGTAATTCATGACGCTGAAGATCGACTTTTTGATCTCACCGGAGTAGCCGGTGCCGGCGACCAGAATCACGCGCTCCTGGAAGTTGATGACCACGGCGGCGCTGGAGTTGAGGCCCTTGATGGCAGGGTCGCACTGATAGCCGGGTGCGGCGAGCACGCAGAAGTCCGGCTCGCCGGTGCGTGCGATTTCACGGGCAAGCGGGCGGGCGAGCATCTGCTTAATAAAGAGCGCCTGGCTGGCACGCTCACAGGCGACGAGCAGTCGGCGCGTGTGGTTGCGGTCGGCGCCCGCCATGCCGCGGGTAACGAACACATCGCGCTCGTTGAGGTAGTCGACGATACCAGCCTTGATGGTCTCGTAGCTCTCGGCAGAAAGCGGGCGGTTGACGGCGCCCCAGGCGATCTTGTCGTGGACATCGGGGGTGTCAACGATAAAGCGGTCGTTGGGCGAACGTCCGGTACGCTCCCCCGTCTCGATCACGAGTGCGCCGTTGGAGGCCATACGGCCCTCTTCGCGGCGAATCGCATGCTCGACGAGCTCGGCTGCCGGCAGGTCGACCAGCAGGCGGGGTTGGTTCTCGGCGGGATCTTCGACCAGCGTAATGCCAAAGTTGGATAGAACTTCTGCAGGGGTAACACCAGGCATGGGGCCTCCTTTAAAAACGCGACACGTGGACGCGGCGCGCACTTTACTCACGTAAAGCCCGTTGTACCCGATATGCAAAAACGTTTTTGCGGCAAGGGCGAAGCGCCCGCCCAACGGTCAAAAATCGCACGCAAGCGGCCTAGTCATTGGGGACGTTCTTAAACGACTAGTCGTTGGGGACACTCTTGAGCAGGCAACATTCAAGGAGTGTCCCCAGATGCCGGCACTTAGGGACGTTCCTAAAGTGCCGACACATAAGGAACGTCCCCAGGTGCCGACTACTGAATGGCACCGCTGAATATATTGAACAACCTGGTCAAAAACACGAATGGACACCACCGCGACTATACTAGAGCACAGCAATAGAAAGGAATCGTCTTGAGCATCACGCCCCTCGATAGCGTCCGCCGCACCAT
>CALGKS010000179.1 GCA_937930475.1 uncultured Collinsella sp.
CCGTTCGGCGATTTGTGTCTTGAAAAATGTATATAACGACTATAACGTAGTGTGAAACATATTGGAAACAATACCGAGGAGGCTGCGTTGAAGAAAAGCAATCTGGGCTATGTGCTGGTGCTGGTCGCCGCGCTTATGTGGGGCAGCATCGGAATCTTTGTAAACGGCATCTCGGCCATGGGCGTTTCGTCCCAGAGCATGGCTGCCTTTCGCTTGTTGGTCGGAGCGCTTATCTTGGCGCCGGTCCTGATGTTTATGGGCTGCCGTCCGGGTGAGGGGTCTACCGTGGCTCAGGGTCCGCTGGCCCTGTTCAAGGCAAGCCCCAAAGAGCTCGTCCCCTGCGCGCTTGTCGGTATCGTCGGTCTGGCTGCCGCCAACACCTGCTATTACGAGTGCATGGGCGAGGTCGGCATGTCCACGGCCTCGGTGCTGCTCTACACCTCGCCGGTGTTTGGTGTCATGCTCGGCCGCGTACTTTATCGCGAGGACGTGACCCCCAACAAGCTCGTTGCCATTGTCTTTAACATCGTTGGCTGCGTGCTTGCAGTGACCAATGGCGACCTTTCCGGTTTCCATTTTTCGGTTTGGGGCGTCACGTCGGGCGTGATTGCAGGCCTTTGTGGTGCGTCGCTCGCGGTGTTTAGCCGGATAGCAACCAAGACGGTCCACCCGCTGGCTGTCACGTTTTGGGGCTTTGTTTTTGGCGGTGCGGTTATGGCGGCTATCGCGGCTCCGTGGCCGGATGTCGCCGCGGCAATGTCGCCACAGCTGCTACTGCTGTTCCTTGGCTTTGGACTCATCCCCACAGCTGTGGCCTACATCTTATATATGCAGGGTCTGTCCATGGGGCTCGAGACGTCGAAAGTTCCCGTCGTAATGTCATTCGAGACGGTCGTCACCGTACTGCTGGGCATTGGTGTCTACGCCGAGCCCGCCGGCGCGATCAAAGTCCTGGGCATCGTGCTGGTGCTCGCGTCCATCCTGATTATGAACACCGACTTCTCCAAGCTGCGCA
>CALGKS010000180.1 GCA_937930475.1 uncultured Collinsella sp.
CGCCGATATCGCCGCCGACGGCGAGTTCCAGCTCGATGCCGCCATCGATCCGGCTGTCGCCGCCAAGAAGGTCAAGCGTGACAGCGATGTCGCCGGTCGCGCCAACGTGCTTGTATTCCCCGATTTGAATGCTGCGAACATCGCCGTCAAGCTCATCCAGCGTTTTGCCAAGGGCGCGGCGTACGGTCATACGCTTAACGGCTTTGCCAAGCCGGTCGCCGACTCCAGCCGTGGTGCCACGGTCGAGGAGATCGTGGGCGACATCGCAATGCTCGTTCTTGCGGCGCGCTAGGGATCTGCCGTGGACGTAGGCGAGCTCGCTGCCACGTTACCGTATCTGCGGCGCGAGGCCACTCGGAAGCTCGACCGGCGACGTTGTTCGGGGGAGTGGTTCGCGCCCGATCCCGCACGGGGATGCATGAGCGGCTGCTGGCTTCACAGGGCTTTTGGTGCCGATGCCCGTCCTGTGGTATTCGAGCTCCATGGTGGCGGTTTCGCGCTCGGTGATGCACGGACAAGCGATTCCCTGTGTTCGTGGATTCGAGATTCGTTCGAGGCGAACGTGGTGGGTGTCGAGTACCGCTTGGCGCCGGAACACCCGTTTCCCGCCGCGCTGGATGATGTGGCAGGTACGGTTCGGCGGATCGTCGTGGGCGATGAACTCGATGTTGAGCCGGGCCGCGTGATCTTGATGGGTTTTAGCGCCGGTGCCAATCTTGCTGCGGCATATGCCCTGCTCTCCCAGCGCTCGGATGAACTCCCATGCGCGTCGGGCTTGGTGCTTCACTACCCATGCCTCGATGTGTCCGAGCGCTTCGATGGGTGCTCCAGCGACGGCGCCAGCTTGGAGGCCGATGCCATGGCGGCCTATTCGGACCTCTATGCGGGCGAATGCGATCAGTGCGACCCGTTGATGTCGCCGCTGCATGCATCCGATTCCGAGCTCGCGGATTTTCCGCGAACGGTGTTAGCGCCCGTAGTCGGCGATGTGCTCCTCGGACAGTCGGAGCGTTTCCGCGAGCGCTTGCTTACCGCTAGTCCTTTCGGGCGCGACCGCGTAGTCTGGCAACCCGTCGATGGCGTGGAGCACGGCTATGTCGAGAGGGATCTCAACACGGCGAACGAGCGGAGTTTTGTCACGAAAGCTATCGCACGGTCACTTGAGCCTCTGCTCGGCCCCGTGCTCCACGATATCCCGTTACCCATACCCGAAGATTCGGAGTAGACGCATATGTGCGAATGGAAGATCAATACCGTCCTGTGCGATTTGGTGCTCGCAATCGTCATCAACACCTCGGCGATGTTGTTCGCTGGCGCGACGTTCACCTTTCAGGCCTGGTATCCGGGCGTGGCGTCGGCGTTTTTCACCAACGTGCTGCTGCAGTTGGTGCTTCCCGTGCCCGGATTTGCCGCTGCGGTGACCAACTGGGCGGACGGGCGCCGCTGGCGTCCCCTTGTCCAAGTGTTCATGGAGAATCTCGTCTTCGTGACGTGTATCTCATTCACCATGGCCGTGATCCAGACGTCGCCAGGGGGCGATGTCATTGCCTCGTGGCTTGCGACCTATGTGCGGCTCGTATTTGTCGGTTACGTCACGTCGCTTGTCCTTTTTGCCGTTCAAAACCATTAGCCGGGTGTTTCCGTCCAAACGGGACGCCCTTGAACATCAAATGAAGGGAGCTCTTATGAGCTACAAGATCCTGACCCTCTCACCGGGTTCCACTTCCACCAAGGTCGCCGTGTTCGACGGCACCGAGGCTCTCTTCCGCCTGAACGTCACGCATCCTGCCGAGGAGCTTGCCAAGTTCGATCAGGCGGCCGATCAGTTTGAGTACCGCAAGGAGACGATTCTCGCCGCTCTTGCCGAGCACGGTGTCAAGCTCGAGGACATCGATGCGTTCTCCGGCTACTGCGGCGCAATGGGCCCCACGATCGGCGGTATCTTCAAAATCGACGACACCGTGTGCGAGCGTGTGCTGCACGCCGGCGTCAACCATCCCGCCATCCTGGGTGCTCCGCTGCTGCATGCCTTCGCCCAGCAGGTGAACAAGCCCGCGTACGCTGTCAATCAGCCCGATACCGACGAGCTCGAGGATGTCGCCCGCATTACCGGTTACCCCGGTGTTTACCGCAAGAGCCACGTGCATTGCCTCAATCAGAAGGAATGCGCTATCCGCTGCGCCACCGAGCTCGGCACCACGTATGGCGAAGGCAATTTCATTGTTGCGCATGTGGGCGGCGGTCTTTCTGTGGCCTGCCACAACCACGGCAGCATGATTGATACCAACGACGTGCTCGAAGGCTCCGGCCCCTTCGCGCCCAACCGCTCGGGCGATGCGCCGCTTAAGCCCGTCGTCAAGCTCGCGTTCTCCGAAGGCGCGAGCCAAAAGCAGATGAACGGCGTGATCGGCAAGACCGGTGGTCTCCTGGGCCTGTGCGGCACCGATGACGCTCGCATTATCGATAAGCGTATCGAGGAAGGCGACGAGTGGGCCAAGATTGTCTATGACGCCATGGCATACCAGGTCGCCAAGTACATTGGTGCTTTCGCTGCCGTACTCAAGGGTAAGGTCGACGGCATCGTTCTGACCGGCGGTGTCTCCAATGACCCGTACTTCACCGGTTATGTGAGCGAGCGCGTCGAGTGGATCGCCCCGGTCAAGATCTACGGCGGCGACTTCGAGATGGACGCTCTCGCGTCCGGTGCCATCCGCGCTCTCGAGGGCACCGAAGAGGTCATGACTTACACCGGTGAGCCCTCTTGGAAGGGCTTCCAGATGCCCGGTGCCTTCGATGACGTGATGGCATAGGGGAGCGCTTCATATGGCTTCGTCCCCTGCGACCGCCCTGGGCAAAAGCGGTTTTCACTACGCCTACCTCATCGTCGCCTGCGGCATCGCGCTCACTTGTGTGCCGTGCGCGCTGGTGCTGTCGTGCGCCGGCATCTTCTTCACGCCCGTAAGCTCGTTTTTCGGTGTGAGCAAGGCTGAGTTCTCCCTGTACTTCTCGATTCTTAACGCTTCCATGATGGTGAGCCTTCCCGTAGCTGGCAAGCTCATGGGCCGATTCGACATGCGCGTCATCCTGTCGGCGTGCGTCGCGATGTGCGGCTGTGGTCTCATCGCGTTCTCGATGTTCAACGAGATGTGGCAGTTCTACGTTGTGGGGGCTTTGCTCGGTCTCGGCCTTGCGCCCCTGCTGTACCTTGCCGTGCCTTCGCTCATCAACGCCTGGTGCGTCAAGCGTGTGGGCTTCTTTGTGGGGCTCTGCATGGCGTTCACCGGTATCGGCGGCGTCATTTTCAATCCCGTGGGCAGCGCGCTCATCGCCTCCGGCCCTGAAGGGTGGCGCACCGGCTACTTGGTGTTTGGCGTGATCATCTTAGTCGTAACGTTGCCGTTCACGTTGTTCGTGGTTCGCTCGAAACCTGCCGATAAGGGCCTCGAGCCCTACGGCGCTTCCGACATTGCGGGCGCAAAAGGCGAAGGCCACGTGGCCGTGCGCGGCGTTGATTGCGCGGTGGCGCTCAAGAAGCCGGCGTTTTACGCGCTGGCGGCGTTTTGCGGGCTGATCACCTTGAACCAGAACGTCTACCAGTTCCTGCCGTCGTTCGTGTCGAGCCTCGTCGACTCCGGTATGGGGCATCTGGCTGCGCTCACCGGTTTGATCGCATCGCTGTGCATGGGCGGGCAGGCTATCGGCAAGGTCGTGTTAGGCACGATCGCCGACCGCAGCGCCAAGGTTGCGCTGAGTTGCGGCATTCTGTCGGGCATGGTGGGTATCCTGGCCATAATGCTGCTGCCGGGGGAGAGCGTGGCGCTGCTGGTGGGTTCGTTCCTTTTCGGTCTGGTGTACTCGTGTACCACGGTGCAGACCCCGTTGCTCACGCGTACCGTGTTCGGCGAGCGCGACTACACGTCCATCTACTCCAAGGTGTCTATGGTGGGGTCGTTGTTCGGAGCCGTGTCCGCCGTGCTGTGGGGATGGGTGTGCGACCTGCCGAACGGCTATAACGTCATGTTCTGCTTGAGCCTTTTGGCCATGGCGTCGTGTCTGGCACTGGGCCTGTACGCTCTGGCGCAGCGCAAGAAGATGTGTGAGCTGTACAAGTAGCTCTCAAAACAAGTTGTGCTCCGTGCAATGGGCCGCCCAGCATCGGCGGCCCATTTTTGTATCTCTGAATTCGGATTTTGGGGTGCGCCCATAAAGCTGGAGAGCTGTCTCGAAGGAGAAAGCCGTGGCGTACTCTCAGAAAGTTGTCAGCGAGGTTCTCGCTTGCATCGACGACGGCCATACGTGCAGGCAAACTGCGTGCCGTTTCGGGGCCAGCAGGACCTCCGTATCCCTTTGGAAGCGCAAGCGCGATGGGCCATCGAGAAAGACCCATCGCATCCTGTAAGTCGGATCTCGGCCGTTGAGTGCCGGAATCTGGACGTGAGCCGGGACAGTTTTCGTTTTGTGGGACAATGCAGCCAGGCTTCGTTGTTCGGGGCATTGTTCCGGTTTGTGAAATGGGGGATACCGTGATCAAGGGCATCGGGATCGATGCGGTCGATATCGAGGAGATGCGCCGGCTTTGTGCCGATATGGACGGCTCGTTCGTTCGGCGCACCTTTACCGCTGCGGAGCGCGCGCAGGCAGCTGAGTGCCATGACCCTGCACAGACCCTCGCCGGCAAGTTTGCCGTCAAGGAGGCCACATTCAAAGCGCTGGCGCAGCTTACGACCGATGGCTTTGATTTTCGGATCGTCGAGACGCTGGAAGACGATAACGGCGCGCCGCACATCACGTTCGCGGGCCGAATGGCCCCGGTGCTGGAAGAGGCCGGTGTCTCCGAGTTGCTTGTCTCCATCACCAACGAACGCAATTTGGCTATAGCGATCGTGCTGGCGCAGTGATTCACGGTTCTGGGTGCGTTGCTTGGCGTTCTCAGTGTGCCGAGATCTTTCTTGCGGGATGAGTACGATAGTTCCGTTAATTCGATTGAGGAAAGCAGGGGTTCATGGATTTTGCCGTTGAGAACGAGGGAGCGACGCTCGTATGCCGAGAGGTTTGCGGGCAGGACGTCTGCGCAGATGCCGTGCCGATCGTGTGCGTGCACGGGGCATGCGTGGACAAGACGTTCTTTGACGGGTTCGCTTGCGAGCTCGGTCGCATCCGCCGCGTTATCACATACGACCGGCGCGGCTCCGGCGAGAGCTCCGTGGCGGCCGATAGCTCCTATGACGTCGCCGCGCAGGCCGAAGATCTCGCTGCGGTGATCGAGCGCGTCGGTACGCCCTGCGATATCCTCGCCCACAGCGCCGGTGCGTTGATGGCGCTCGAACTGCTGGGCGCGCGCCCCGAACTGGTCCGACGCGCCATCCTGCACGAGCCTGCCGTGTCGGGCGAGGGCGTCGGCTTGGGCACGAGTCCGGTTGTGCTTAAGATGATTGAGGCGGGAAAGATCTCGCGAGCCCTCATGCTCTTCTTGAATGCCATTGGCGATTCGGACCCCGAGGCCCCCAAACTGACGCCGGCGGAGGTCGAACATGCCCTGCGTAACGGTCGCTGCTTTATGGCAAACGAATACGCGACCAACATGACGTATGTCCCCGATTGGGAGAAGGCTCGTGCATCGGGGTCAGTCGCGGCCGTATGTCTGGGCGAGCTCTCGATCGGGACGCCCCGCGAAGATGGGACGCGTGCCGCAGCTGCACTCTTAGGCTGCCCCATCGTAACGCTCCCCGGTGCCCATAACGGCTTGCGCGATCGCCCGTGCGCGGCAGCCCAGGCCATTCGCGATATCTTGGATTCGTAACACAGACGATGTTTCGAGAGCGTAGATGTCCTGAGCGTTTCTGGCTTGTTAATAATCACGTCCTCAATCACGCGTCTGTCGCTCCATCCATACCGCCTGCCAGGACATAAAAATGTAACGATAATCAGGACCCACCTGTGGCTTCAAGATGCTATCCTTGTACGAATTGATGTACACCGTGGCCAAGGCAACGATAGAAGGGGCCAAGATGGTCAATAATCACGAGGCCAATCTAACCGACGAAGAAGCTGCCGCCGAGGTTGCCCGCGCCGCGAAGATCTACCCCGTGGTGCGTCTGCTGTCGGCCGAACAGGTCAAGAGCGAGCGCAACTGCCTGCTCGCCGGCGATCGGTGTCCTTGCCTGCGCCAGTCAAGTCTTAAGGCCATGACAGGTTCTGATGAAGTATCGGAGCAGCTGCTCAGCGACGGCGTCGAATACCGTGCTCGCGTGCGTCCCATGACGGTCGAGGGCGAGCCTCACGTCCTGTTGATGGTGCGTCCGATTGATGAACAAGAGGCCGCAGAAGAGGATCCCGTCTACACCGATGTGCTGACGAGCGTTCGTAATCGCCGCTATTACGAAGAGAAGCTTCGTAGCGCCCGCATGAACGCCGGCGTGGCGATGATCGACCTCGATGATTTTAGGGTCTTCAACGATACGTGCGGTCGTCATGCCGGCGACCTTGCGCTCGGTGCTGTGGCGGCGGCCATTCGCGGCAGCATTCGCTCGACTGACGAGCTTGTGCGCCTTGGCTGCGACAAGTTCGTGGCCGTCATGCCCAATATCCCCTCCGATGACTTTGCGCGTCGCCTGCGCCATGTATCCGATGCCGTTCATGCCACGATCGTCCCGGGCCATGAGCACGTCAGCTTGTCGGCGTGTGTGGGCGGCGTTCGCATTAACGGCGAGACGGTCGATGAGGGCGTAAGCCGCGCGGTTCAGCTTTTGAGCCACGCCAAGGCAAAGCCCGGTACGGTCGTGACCGACAACGACGCAATCGCGACTTTCCAAAGCCAAAAGCCCTCGATCCTTATTGTCGATGACTCCGAGATGAACCGTGTCATCCTCAACGAGATGCTCAAGGGCGAGTATCACGTCCTGGAGGCTGACAACGGCCGCGCGGCGCTCGATATGGTCGACCGTTATGGTGATGAGCTGTCGCTTGTGCTGCTCGATATTGTCATGCCGGGCATGAGCGGCTTTGAGGTACTAGCCGACCTGTCGCACCGGTCTGTCGCCGATAACCTGCCCGTCATCATGATCTCGAGTGAAGATTCCGACGACGTGGTGCTGCGCGCCTACGAGTTGGGCGCTTCGGACTACATCAACCGCCCGTTTGATGCACGCGTCGTGCGCCGCCGTGTGAGTAACACCATCCGCCTGTATGCCAAGCAGCGTCGTCTGACGAGCCTGCTGTCTCAGCAGTACAACGAGCGCGTCAAGAACAGCCGCATGCTGATCGATATCATGGCCGGCGTCATGGAGCTCCGCAACGGCGAGAGCGGCCTACACGTCACGCATATCGAAAAGCTGACCGAGCTGTTGCTGGGCTGCCTGGTGCATCGCAGCGATAAGTTCCCGCTCGACAACGAGCAGCGCTCCACGATCGCTATGGCCTCGGCACTGCACGATATCGGCAAGATGTCGATCGACGACGCGATCCTCAACAAGCCCGGACGCCTGACGTCCGAGGAGTTCGAGATTATGAAGACGCACACCACCCTCGGTGCCGATATGCTGCTTGAGTTGGGCCGTCAGCATGCTGGCAATTCCTTGTTGGAGTACGCATACCAGATCGCGCGCTGGCACCACGAGCGTTGGGACGGCAAGGGCTATCCCGACGGCCTCAAGGGCGACGACATTCCCATTGCCGCGCAGGTGGTCTCGGTGGCCGACGTATACGATGCGCTCACGAGCGTGCGCGTGTACAAGGACGCCATCCCGCACCAGGAAGCGATTCAGATGATTCTGGACGGCAAGTGCGGTGCGTTTAACCCGCTGCTGCTCGACTGCCTGCTCGAGGTACAGGACCGTATTGCCGAAACGCTGGCACGCCCTGCCGACGTCGTCGCGTTTCCCACGATTTAGTTTGATCGAAGGAGTTTCATTCCATGATTTCCATGCGTGAAGCGTATGAGAAGATCGGCGCCGATTACGACGGCGCATCCGTTCGGCTGATGGGCGAGGAGATGCTCGCCCGCTTTGCCCTCAAGTTCTTGGATGACGAGAGCATGGACAAGCTGGAGGCCGCCATGGCGGCAGGAGACGCGGAGGGTGCGTTCATGGCCGTGCACACACTCAAGGGTGTGAGTCAGAATTTGGGATTCGACAATCTGTACGAGCCGGCGGTTGTGGTGACCGAGGCGTTGCGTAATGCCGATACCGTTGACGGCGCTCGCGACGGGATACATGCACTGCGTCAGCAGTATGCGGCTACGATGTCGGCCTTGCGCGAGGCGGCTGAATAAGAGCTTGCGAGCCTTGATGACTATGAGAGTGGATAATCTCCCGTTTTAGGCCCGGTGGCGGCCTCAAAGTGGGAGATTATCCACTCTCGTTCGATACATGTCCAAAATCCACTCTCACCCCTTCTGATTAGTGAATGGCCTATGCGCACTGGTTGGGCTTTCCGGATGCAATCCGTATCGTTGTTCGATAAACTATCCGAATAACGATAGGGTTAATGAGGGTGAGTGTATGTCCAACAGCGTTCAACGTATGGCCAAGGCGCGCGAAAGTATCAGGAAGCTTGGCTTTTGCATGACGGTCGTTTTTACGGGAATGCTCGTCGCTTTTGTCGCGTTGGTTGTTTACGTGATCTGGTATGCGATTGCAAACGTTGCTTCTGTCGATTCTTTCGGTGTCGTGACGCTTCTCGACGGCGGGCGCGTCGTCATCCCAAGCGGACTGTGCATGGCGCTTGTCGCAGGTATTTCGCTTGTCGTTATGTGCGGAATTAGCCGTAACATCTCGCGGGGCGTATCGCCCTTTACCAAGGCGCATGTGCGGCTTATCCGTGTTCTTGCACTTGCCTTTGCTGTTAACGCCGCGGTTTCGCTTGTTGGTGCCTATGAATCGGTCGATCTCACCATTGGCGGACTGGAGCTTTACATCGTGCCTCATTCCTTCGTTGTTGCGATTTGCCAAGGTGTTACCTTGGATGCGGGGTCGTTTATCGGCGCGGTCGTCTGTTTATTTATCTCGGCAATCTGGAGTTATGCCTCGCTGCTCCAAGAGCAGTCTGATGAGCTTGTGTAGGGAGGAAACATGAGCTATCTCATCATCGAGCTCGAGACACAGCTGCTTAAGACCGGAAAGACCAGCGCCGATCTGATTCGGGCGACGGGGCATACTCCGGCTAATATTTCAAAGCTAAGAAACGGAAAAATTAAAGCCATTCGCCTCAAGACGCTTCTCGATATCTGTGATGAACTTGATTGTCAGCCGGGAGATATTATTCAGCGCGTGAGCGAGGAGGAGCTCGAGGAGCTTATTGTCGAGCGCGCAAAAAATGTCGTGAGGCAGATGCGGGACGGCGGAGGCAACGAGGTGTCGCTTCCGACATCGGTCTTTGCTGTCGATTTGAGCGACGAGTAGCATAAAACGAACAGTTAAAACGAAATATCAGTGCGATGGGGCCCGTGTCTAACACGGGTTCCATCTTTTGAGATTATCTTGATAAATATAAGTTATTGACAAACAATAACTAAAAGTAAATACGATAAGAGAAAGGGGGAACGATATGAGCGCACCAGCGGTAAAGCTGTCAAAGGTGTCGAAGCGCTATGGGAAACGGCGTGTTTTGCATGACGTTTCCTTCGAGGTGCATCAGTCTGAGCTCTGCGCCCTTGTTGGTGCAAACGGGGCGGGCAAAAGCACGCTTATTAAAATCGTATTGGGCCTCTGTGAGTCGTCGTCGGGGAGCGTGGAGCTCTTTGGAGGCAAGTCAAAAAGGGAGCTTGGCCTGATGCGGGCGCGTGTCGGCTACGTGCCAGATTCCAGCGGAGCATACCAGTCCCTCAGTGCGGCTGAGAATCTTCAAATCCGATGTGCGGAATGGGGGCTTGATGAGAGCCGTGAGGTTCCTCGCGTTTTGAGTCTGGTTGGACTGGACATCGAAGAGAAAAAGAGCGTGAGCAGTTTTTCTCTGGGAATGAAACGGCGGCTGGATATAGCTACGGCTTTGTTGGGTGACACTGACTTGCTTATTTTTGATGAGCCGGCAAATGGGTTGGACCCGCTGGGCATCGAGAGCATATGGGCCCTTGTCGGCCGATTGAATCGAGAACAGGGCAAGACCATGCTCATCTCTAGCCATGATTTGGATGAGTTGGCGTCGGTTGCAACAAGCTGCCTGTTTATTCATGACGGTGAACTGCTGAAAAAGGAATCGATGGATGTCATAAGGAATGAAGCGTCGTCCCTAAAAGAATATTACAGGCGCTTAATGCAGGCGGTCTCGCTATGAAGCGGGCAATCCATCCCATAAAGGCAGATTTGATGCGTCTACACAGGATGTTCCCGGCGCAGTTTGGTCTTGCGCTTATGCTGGCGTTCGGTCTTCTCTTCGGTGTCTTCCTAAAAAACGGAGCAACGTTGCTAGTCTTTGGCAATGGCGTTTATGGGGAAGATATTGGTTTCTTCTGGAATGTCATCGATCCTTCTGCGCCTGATGGGACCTTTGCGCGCAGCGCTTTTGCCGGTACCTCCCTGTTCGTCCCACTCATCGTTTGCCTGGTGCTTTTACAGGAGCATGGCTATAAAGAGGGATACCGAATTTCTTCGGCAAGAGGTCTCGCCCGCTTTAATGGGGCTCTGGCACATGTACTTTCGTCTGCTTTAATGATTGTCGCAGCATATAGCGTGCTTTGCCTTCTTCTGCTTGCAATAGCCATAATACGTGGGGGACAAAACTGCACGCACGGAATGCTGGCTGCATTTTTGCCTGCGATGTTAGTCAACGCCGTATTGGTGATATCGGTTGCGTTGGAGACGGTGACCATCTACCGGATTACAAGCAGCGCCGTATTTAGCGGGGCTGCGGTAATAATTGGGTTTGTCATGAGCCTGACGCTCTACGGAGCTTACCTTCAGTCGCCCACACCATCCTTGCGATGGATCTTCTTTCTTCCGGGGCCGTACCTTGGAGTCGGATGTGCCCTTGGGTATAGCGATATGGGCCAGCTCACGCTTCTGGGGTATGGCGCGGCAGCCGGCTGTCTATCGGTATTGATTTACACTCTCGTGACCTGTCATGTCGGAGGTGTACTCAATGGCTCGTCAGATTAAAGGGTTCCTCCATTCAGAATTGAAGCATGTGAGCAAATGGGCATACGCCTTAATCCTGGCAATTTATGCGTGCATGGTGGTATTGCAGCTTAATTCTTTCCCGATGTGGTTCTGTAGCCTCCGTGAGAACAGTTTCTTGGGCTTTTTCCCAGACCCGACGCTTCGGCTATCGGCAGAGGATGTCCTTCTATTTGATAATGCAGAGGTTTTTCGCGGTCTGTTGTTCAACGTGGCCCCGTTGGCTCACGCATTGTTCTTTCCGTTCATCGCGGCTTGCATTGTTCCGTGCTTTGTCAGTTCGGGCTTTGTTGAGGAACCGTGGGGGTTGTCGGAGGCTCGGGGAGGGAAGCGGGTATGCGCTACTGTTGCGCGAGCGATGCTGTCTTCTTTCGCCCTTTTGGGCGCCTTTGTCCTGTCGAGCGTCGTTTTGTACCGTCTTAACTGCGCGATCGTTTCGGATGCACAACAGTATTCTAACCTAGATATATTTTGCTATCGACTTCTTCTGACCAGTGTCGTCTGCCTGGCATACACGGTCTCTAGCGTGATCGTTGTTTCTTATTTTGGGTCTGGCTTCGGTCCCATTGGCATGTTGTTGGTTGTCAACGTCGTAGCGATCTACATACAGCTCGGAGCCGATTCCATGCTTCCGCTTCCGTCCTCGATGCTCATGTGGACTTGCGGTGTGACCCCGTTGGGGAATGGCCAATGCGTTTCGATTTTAATTGACTGCCTCATAAACGTAGCAAGCGTTTTTACCATTTGCTTCACTATCGACCGATTGCGGTCGAGATTTATTTGATTGTTTGTGAGGGATAATCATACCGAGCAAACCAAATGCAGGCGGGCGGGCACCGTGGCTGGTGTTCGCCCGCCTGGCATAGGAGGCTTTAACCTGAGTGGTTTGCGGGCTAGCGGGCCTGCTTGACCTTTGCCGCTGCCTCGACAAACGACTTCCACAGGTTAAAGTCGGTCTCGAGCGTCTTCCACGTGTACTCGGGGTGCCATTGCACACCCAAGCAGAACGGCTGGCCTTCGACTTCGATACACTCGGGAACGCCGTCGGTTGCCTTGGCGACCAAGCGCGTGCTTTTACCCAGACGCTCGACGCAGCAGTGGTGTGCGGAGTTGGTCTGGATCAGCCTGTGCCCGCCAACCGCGCGCTCCAACAGCGAACCCGGCACGACCTCGACGGGATGCACGGGGTCGTTGAGCACGTGGGTGTGGCGCCACTGCGTGCGGCCCTCGCGAGCGCCCAGGCTCGGCACGTCCATGCACAGGGTGCCGCCAGTGGCGACGTTGAGCAGCTGCGTGCCGCGGCAGGTGGTAAAGAGCGGCTTCTTGGCGCGAAGCACCTCGTTAACCAGCTTAAACTCAAAACGGTCGCGAATCTCGCAGCACAGCGTGGGATCGTAAGGACGCTCGTCGCCCCAACGTTTGGGGTTGACGTCCGGGCCGCCGGGAATAGCGACACCATCGGCGATTTCCACGTAATGACGGATGACCTCAATGTCCTCGGTGATGGACATCTGCAGTGGCAGGCCGCCGGCGGCAAGGATGGCATCGACAAAGACGCTTGCGATTTCCTCGTTGGGAGAGAGCGTCTCGCTTAAAAACGGCTTTGCATCTTCCCAGCGCGGCGCGACGAGGATGAGTGGGCGGTCGGCGGGGGCGACGTCGACGTGCGGGGTATAGGACGAGGAAGTACGTGTTCCGATCATAGGTGTTGCTTTCGAGTTTGGATGGTCATGGCGAGCGAACATGGCAATTGGGCTAGTGGCCCTTAATGGAGTTGAGGAAGTCCTGGGCGCGCTTGGTCTGGGGGTGGTCGAAGAACTCGTCGGGCGTGCCGGTTTCCACGATCTGGCCATCGGCCATAAACACGACGCGGTCGGCCACGCGACGGGCGAAGTTCATCTCGTGCGTAATGACGATCATCGTCATGCCCTGCTGGGCCAGACGGACCATGACCTCGAGCACCTCGTTGATCATTTCGGGATCGAGGGCGCTCGTGGGCTCGTCAAAGAGCATGGCTTTGGGCTGCATGGCAAGCGAGCGGGCGATGGCTACGCGCTGCTGCTGGCCGCCCGAGAGCTGTGCGGGCACCTTATCGGCCTGCTCGGCAACGCCCACGCGGCCCAGTAGGTCCATGGCGCGCTCGCGAGCCTCATCCTTGGAGACGCCCAGCACGTCGACCGGCCCCAGCATGACGTTCTGCAGTACGGTCATATGTGCGAACAGGTTGAACTGCTGAAACACCATACCCAACTCGGCGCGCATGCGGGCAAGGTCTTTGCCTTCCTGCGGAAGCGGCTGACCTTCGATGAGGATCTCGCCCGAGTCGATGGTCTCCAAGCGGTTGATGGTTCGGCACATGGTCGACTTGCCCGAGCCCGAGGGTCCGATCACAACGACGACCTCACCGCGGTCGACCGAGAGATTGATGTCGTTGAGAACGTGCAGATCGCCATAGTGCTTATCGACGTGCTTGAGTTCAATGAGCGGCTGATTGCCGGTGGGGGAAGTGTTCTGTGCCATAATGCTCGGCTCCTTAACCTAAGAGGTGTCGATGGTTAGCGAATGATGGTCGCGCCGGTCTTGTGCGAGACGTAGACGGCGGCTTTGTTGATCGCGACGTTGATGAGGATGTAGATGACCGCGATTACCAGGTACACCGACACGAGCGCGTCGTAGTTGGTGATAAGCACGCGGGCATTTTGCATGAGGTCGGGATAGCTCACCACGTAGGCGACGGTGGTGTCTTTAACAACGACCACGAGCTGCGAAATCAACGACGGAATGATAAATCGAATCGCCTGCGGCAACACGATTTTAAAGGTGATTTTAGCTTTGGAGAGACCGAGCGCCTGGGCGGCTTCGACCTGACCGCGCGGCACGGCGTTGACGCCGGCACGGAAGATCTCGGCAAGTACGCCGGCTGCAGCGAGCGCGACAGGAAGCGTGAGCATCCAAAACGACGGCAGCGCGATCTTGTACTGGGGCAGCACCAAAAAGAAGAAGTAGATGAACAGCAGACTCGGCACGCCGCGGAAGAAATCGGTGAGCACGCGGCAGACCAGCTGCAGCGGCTTAATGTCGCTGGTACGGCCGAGCATAAGGGCTAAGCCCAGCACCAGCGCGATGGCGCCGGCGGTGAGTGCGACTTTGACGGTGCCCTCAAAGCCGGCAAGCAGGAACTTCCAGGTGGTGAGGTGCGTAAAGAAATACCAATAGTGGACCGAAAGCTGGCCGGTCACATAAAAGCGCTGCAGTACCAGGACGGCGAGTGCGGCCACGGCAACAAGCGAGATGGCGGTGCCGATGCGAATCTTGGCGAGCATCTTGGGGCCGGGAGCCTCGTAGAGCGCATCGCGCATAGTAAGTGCAGGGGAGGAATGCTTGCTCATCGGAGGATCCTCACCTTCTTATCGATGTAGTTGCCAACGTGGCTCACCACAAAGGCCGTGCCTAGGTAGCCGAGCGCCGAGATAAAGAACGCGGCGACGCCGCCGAGCGAGCGCGTGTTGATGTAGCTCACCACGCCGGTGAGCTCCTGCGGCTTAAGCGGCACCTGGCTGCCCAAGGCGGTAGTGAGCATGACGGCGATAAAGAGGTTGGTCATGGGCAGCACGCTCGAGCGCAGCGCCTGCGGAATCACGATTTTGGCGAGGATACGGTTAAAGCTCATGCCCAGCGAGCGGGCGGCTTCCACCTGGCCGACGCCTACGGTGTTGATGCCGCTCATAAAGTTCTCGGAGCCAAAGGCCGAGCCCAAAAGGACCGTGGCGACGATAACGCAGGTGCGGTAGGGCAGAACGACTTTGAGCGGCGGCAGCGCGTAGACGACGATGATAAGCAACGCGATGCCGGGGATGTTACGGAAGACCTGGACATACAGGTCGCCAAAGACGCGCAGCGGCTTGAGCGGCGACACGCGCATCACGGTGACGGCGACGGCCAGTACCATGGCGATGGCAAACGACTCAAGCGTCATGCCCCAGGTCGCTAGCAGCGCGTCGATATAGTTCTGGCCATAGAGCGACCAGAGCTCGGAGAGACTCATGCGGACCTCCTGCCGGTAAGGAAAGGGGCTCCCGTGTGTACGGAAGCCCCGACAACTCAGTGAGGAAACAGTTTACCGCAATAAAGCGCATCATGCGTTTCCGTATGGTTTCGTTGCGGCTGTTACCAGGCTCGCTGCCTAGGCGCCGATCTCAGGCAGCTCGGGAACATTGGTGTCGCCCGTACGGTCGCCGATGCAGATCTGCCACAGCTCGGTCCAGGTGCCGTCGTCCTCGATCTTCTTAAGGAAGTCGTTGACAAAGGCGACGCCGTCGGAATCGAGCGGCAGGCCGATGCCATAGGGCTCCTTGCTGCCGAAAGGCTTGCCGGCGATCTTGTACTTACCGGGCTCGCGAACCAGGGCGCTCTGCTGCATGTTGTTATCGATGACGTAGGCGTCAACGCGGCCCTGCTGGAGTGCCTGGCGGGCCTCCTCGTCGGTCTTGAACTCCTGCTGGCTGGCCTTGGGGGCGAACTCCTCCAGGATGGCGGGGCCGTTGGAGCCGGACTGGACGGCGACGTTCTTGTCGGCCAGGTCGTCGACGCTCTTAATGTCGTCGTTATCGGCGAGCACCAGGATGGCTTGCTGGGTGTAGTAGTAGGGGCCGGCAAAGGAGACAAGCTTCTTGCGCTCGTCAGTGATGGTGTAGGTGGCAAAGACGGCGTCGACCTGGCCGTTCTGCAGGACGGACTCGCGCGTGTCCGAGGTCACCTGGGTGATCTCGACCTTGTTCTCGCCCAGAATGTAGTTGGACAGGAGCTGTGCGATACCGGCGTCGAAGCCGCGGGTCTGACCGTCTTTCTCGTTGAGGAGGGAGAAGAGCGTGGAGGTCTGAACGCCACCGATCTTAAAGACGCCGGCGTCCTTGACGGCCGTCGCCCAGGTGCTGGCGGCGATGGCGTCGTCATCGGCCTTGGGGCCGTTGTCGACGAGCTTGTCGAATGCCTTGGCGTCGAGCGTGGTGGAAGCCTCGGTATCCTCGGAGCTCTTGGAAGAGCCGGCGGCGGAACCCTTGTCGGCCTCGGCGCTGGTGTCGGAGCAGCCGGCAAGACCAAGGCCGGCGACGGTTGCGAAGGTGGCGGCAACGAAGCCGCGGCGGTCGAGAACGACCTGCTGGGAGAGGTTCTTGCTCATGGTAGAACACCTTTCTCAATAAAATCCCTAGCGGTTGAGTAGAGTTATACCCTATCGCGCTCAAATGGGTCAACACGAAATAACTCAGAAACATACTTGCCTTATGGGTTATTCTACCTACCAAAAAGGGACAGGCACCTTTGTGGTGGTTCTTGCAGATGTGGCGGCCTGCCTCGCTGCTTTGTCTCAATCTGTAACAGGTAGACGAGGAAATGGGTTCTAACTGTTACAGATCGAGATTTTCTCTTCAGGGGAATTCGAATGTCTCAATCTGTAACATCTGGACGGCCAAAAGGTCTCTACCTGTTACAGATTGAGACAAAGGTCAGGGACTAAGACGTCTTGTCTAGATCTGTAACAGTTAGACGGGAATTCGGGCTCTAGATGTTACAGATTGAGATAATCGCGTCGCGAAAATTAAAACCTCCGCAGGGATGCTTCCCTTGCGGAGGTTTTCTTACTCGTTGAGCAGTCTCACGGTTTCGGCGGCCATGTTCTCGACCGTCATGCCGTTCTGCGCGAGCAGTTCGTTGGGGTCGTAGCGGTCGGGGAAACCCTTGGCGATGCCAAAGGTGCGGGTGCGCAGCGGCGTGCAAGCCAGATAACATGCCACGCGCTCGCCCCAGCCACCGTCCAGGATGCCGTCCTCGATGGTCACGACAACGCGGTGCTCGTCGGCAAGGCTGTCGAGGAATTCGCGGTCGAGTTCAGTCGCGAAGCGTGGGTTGACGAGCGTGGCCTCGATACCGTATTCGGCGGCCAAGCGGTTTGCCACGCGCTCGCCCAGCTCAAAGAAATCGCCGAGCGCGAGCACGGCCACATCGCGGCCCTGGCGCGCCACGTTGTAACGGGCGATGCTGTAGTCGGCATCCTCGGCAGGTGCCAGGTCGGGGCGGCTTACCAGGCCAATGCCCGGCACGCGAATTGCCACGGGGTGCTCGCGGTGATCGAGCGACCAGCTCAGCATGGACAGATATTCCTCCATGCAGGCCGGCGCCAGGTAACGCATGTTGGGAAGAGCGCCCAGCATGGAAATATCAAAGAACGAAAGGTGCGTCTCGGACGTGGTGCCAAAGATCGACGCGCCAAATACCAGGATGGTCGCCGGGGCGTCGTTGAGGCACAGATCGTGCCACAGCTCGTCATAAGCGCGCTGTAAAAACGTACCGTACACGCCAAAGACCGGCTTGGCGCCCGAGCGGGCGAGCGCGGTGGCAAAGGTGACGGCGTGCTCCTCGGCAATACCGACGTCGACAAACTGCTTGCCGGCGGCAGCGCGAAGCTCGGGTGTAAAGCCCATGATGTAGGGCGTGGCGGCCGTGATGCCCACGACCTGCGGATCGCGCTCGATGGCGGCGCTCAGGGCCTCGCCCGTAATATCGGCATAGGTGCGCGGCGCGGGCTCGCTCGGATGACCCGGGCAGAGCTTGCGGCCGGTCGCCATGTCAAAGGGGCCAACGTGATGCCAGCGCTCGGGATCGCTTTGGGCCGGCTCAAAGCCCTTGCCCTTGGCGGTCGAGATGTGCAGCACGATGGGGTGGTCGATGTCGCGCAGCTCCTGCAGCGTGTCGACCAAGGCCAACACGTCGTTACCGGCGTCCAGATAGCGGTAGTCGAGTCCCATGGCGCGGAAGATATTGCGCTCGGCAGCACCGTTGCTGGCGCGCAGCTCGGCAAGGTTACGATACAGGCCACCATGGTTCTCGGCGATGGACTGGTCGTTATCGTTGACGATGATGATCAGATTGCTGTCGAGTTCGGCGGCATTGTTAAAGCCCTCAAACGCCAGACCGCCCGAAAGCGAGCCGTCGCCAATAATGGTGATGACGTTGTAGCTGTCGCCTGCCAGATCACGCGCGTGCGCCAGGCCGCAGCCCAGGCTCACCGATGTGGAGGTGTGGCCCATGGCGAACAGGTCGTGCTCGGACTCGTCGGGGTTGGCAAAGCCGGAAGCCTCGCCAAAACGCTCCGGATCGATATAGGTATACGCGCGCCCGGTCAGTGCCTTGTGGGCGTAGGTCTGGTGCGACACATCGAAGACGATCTTGTCGGTGGGGGAGTTAAACACGCGATGGAGCGCGACCGTGAGCTCAACAACGCCCAAGTTGGGGGCAACGTGTCCACCGACGGCGGCGGAGCTTTCGAGGATGGCATGGCGGATCTCGTCGCAGAGCAGTGGAAGCTCGGCGCGATCGAGAGCCTTGACGTCCTCGGGCGTTGTCGTTTGCGTAAGCAGCATCGTTGTTGGTTACTCCATGCGAATCGAGCACCGGCGCTCCCTCGGCCGGCACAATTGCACAAGACAGTCTCGCACATTTTGGCGTTTGATATGTGACGGCGGCGCGGTGATTCGCCAACTGGTGGGGCAAAACGTTTTGTCCGATGCCATACTGGTAGGTTCCATGATGATTTTATTGATAGTGCGCAGGCAATAGCTCGCCGCCGTGAGCCACTGGAAGGAGGCCGCATGTCCAAAACCGCTCGTGCCGAGAGGATCGCGCGCGAAGTCGACCGTGCTGCCCGCCGGCTGGCCCAAGCGGGGCGTTTGGACCTGACGCGCGAGTTTATCCAGCATGGCGATGTGACGGTGTATACGCATGTGACCTCGGTGGCGCGGGCAAGTCTGTCCTTTGCCGAGCGCTTGGGCCGCGTCGGTGTCTCGGTTGACCGCGCCTCGTTGCTGCGCGGGGCCCTGCTGCACGATTACTATCTCTATGACTGGCACGATTCCGATCCAAGCCATCGGCTGCATGGCTTTCGCCACCCGTTTTTTGCCCTAGCGCGTGCCGAAGAAGATTTTGAGCTGACGTCGCGCGAGCGGAATATCATCGTGCGGCATATGTTTCCGCTGGTGCCGGTGCCGCCGACGTGTCGTGAGGCTTGGATTGTGTGCCTGGCGGATAAATGGTGCGCGCTGCGCGAGACGGTCGCCGGCCGTCTGCCGCGCAAGGACGAGGCAGACGATGGCGTGAGCAGCGAATCGAGCGAGAAGAGGAGAGGGTAGACGGTGGGGACCGCGATCGACATGACATTTGGCGGCGCGACGCTTGCCGCCTGCCCACTCTCGGCACTGGTGCTCTCGTTTGCCTTTTACGGGTTTTGCGGCTGGGCATGGGAATCGACAGTCTGCGCCATGCTCAACCACGGACGTTTTGCCAACAGCGGCTTTTTGCTGGGGCCGTGCTGCCCCATCTATGGTGTGGGCGGCATAGCCTGCTGGCTTTTGCTGCGTGGGATTCCGGATGCCTCGGGCCAGTTTGTCGCCGCGGCGCTTGTATGCAGCGTAATCGAGTACAGCGTGGGCCTTTTGTTGGAAAAGACAACAGGCGCACGCTTTTGGGATTACTCGCACCTGCCGTTTAACCTGCACGGACGCATCTGTCTGTACTGGGCCTGCGCGTTTGGCCTGGGTGCGTTGTGCATTTGCCGTTTAGTGGAGCCGGCATTGCTGGGGCTGCTTGGCCATCTGCCGGTGCTGATTGTGCGGCTGTCTGCCTTTATCGTCGCGGTCGCGATGATGGTTGACGCGGTGTGCTCGTTGGCGAGCTGGCGGCGTCTGTCCGATCAGCTGGAGCGCGTCCGGGCCGACCTTGCCGACCGTATCAACGAGTCGCTTGCCGATGCGTCCGACTCCATGCTCGAACGTATTCCCGAATCGGCAATCGACTCGGTGGCTCAGACGCATATCCGCAGCCGTGCCGTTAACGCGTGGCTGGCCGAGTTGGGCGACGCGACGCTCGATGCCCTTCGTGAGAAGGCTTCGGTGCCGACGTTTATCTCGGATGGTGCTCGCGGCCTGGCGCTTGCCGCCCGCCGCGTGGCCGATGCCGCACCGAGCATGCCTCGCCCGTCGCTCGGCCGCCGCCGCGCCGGCAAACGCGCGAGCCGTCCGGTGCCGAGCGTGTCGCTCAGCCGCCGCGACCTGCGTTTCTTTA
>CALGKS010000181.1 GCA_937930475.1 uncultured Collinsella sp.
TGGTAGTCGGGCTCACTTTGCGACTTGACGAACTCGACAATCTCGTTGATCTCGTCATCCGAAACAAAACAGCCCTGGATACGACGGGGCTTGCCCCAGTCGACCTTGGAGAACAGCATGTCGCCCAAGCCGGTGAGTTTTTCGGCACCCATCTGGTCGATGATGACACGCGAGTCGATACCCGTAGCGACGTTAAAGGCGATGCGGTTGGTGATGTTTGCCTTGATAAGACCTGTCACCACGTTAGAACTCGGACGCTGCGTAGCCACGATAAGGTGAATACCGGCGGCACGGCCCAGCTGGGCAATGCGCACGATCGAGGCCTCGACATCCTTGCCGGCGACCATCATCAGGTCCGAGAGCTCGTCGATGATGATGACCAGGTAAGGCATCTTTTGCGGCGGGTTGTCGTAATGCTCGAACTCGCCGGCAGCCTGCTTTTCGTTGTAGGTCGAAATCTTACGCACGTTCAGGCGCTCGAAGACCTTCAGGCGACGCTCCATCTCGGACACCGCCCACTGCAGGGCGCTCGCGGCCTGCTTGGGTTCGGTCACCACAGGCACATAGAGATGTGGCAGGCCATTATAGCCCGCGAGCTCGACGCGCTTGGGGTCGACCATAATCAAGCGAACGTCCTCGGGAAGGGCGCGCATGAGCAAGGTCGTGATGATGGAGTTGATCATGACCGACTTACCGGAACCAGTGGTACCGGCGATCAGCAGGTGGGGCATCTTGGCAAGGTCGGCGACGACAGGCGTGCCCTCGGCATCGCGGCCAATGGCGAGCTCGAGCGGACCGCCCTTCACATAGGGCAGCACGTCGCCCAGGTTGACGTTCTGACGCTTGCGATTGGGAATCTCGATACCCACGAGCGAGGTACCGGGAATCGGCGCAAAGATACGAACGGATTGAGCGGCAAGCGAAAGCGCGATGTCGTCCTCGAGGCTCGAGATCTTACTCACGCGCTCGCCCTCGCCGGGCTGTAGCTTAAAGGTCGTCACCGTGGGGCCGGCAATCCAGCCGACGACGCGGGCGCTACGGCCAAACTCGAGCAGCGTGGACTGCAGCGACTCGGCGGTCTGCTCCAGCTCCTTGTCCGAAGACGCGGCAGAAGCGGACTGCGGGTTGGCATGCAGGATTTCGAGCGGCGGCAGCTTGAGTCCGTCCTCTTCTTCGCCCTCGTTACCCGCGGGGGCATTGTCCGCTCCCCCATTGCTAGAAGTAGACGCCTCGTCAGCGCCCGCGACGGCCGCATCGGCAACCTTAGGGTGCTTGAGGAAATCAGGGATCTGAGGAGCGGCAGACACAGGATTCACGGCAAAGGGCGGCTCGGACTCGTCAATCTTGGCCGGATCGTCTTCCATCGAAAGCTGACCGGTCACCTGACCGCGCTTGGCATGGCGTCGCGGCAGCAAGGTCGTCTTGGCGGTCTCGATCGGAGCCTCGTCGTCCTCGTCATCGCCCTCGGTAAGCTCAATCTCGCTCTCGGACCAAGACGGGTCGGGCTCGCTCGTATTGAGTTTGGGAGCCTTCTTGCCCTTCTTGGCATGACGGCGCGGCAGCAGCGTCGTCTTAGCGCGCTCGGCCTCCACGACATCGGACACGTCGACAAACGGATCCTCGTCCTCATCGTCATCGTCCAAAACCGAGTCGACATCGTTGCCCATGACCGTGGTCACGGCGGCGTCGGAGCCCTTCTGACGAAGAATGCTCAGGTGCGGTCGGGCGATACCGGGCACCGAAAGGGCCTCGTGGTCACCCCACGGGCTTGCGTTAACGTCGGCACGACGGCGCTCGGCAAAATCGGCCGCACGGTCGCGGGCAGAGCGCAAAACGCCGCCCACCGAAAAGCCGATGATGACAAAGCCCACGACGGCAAGGCCCAATAGGACCACCGTCGCGATAGGCTTACCAAGGGCATTCTGCAACGCACTCGCAATAAACGCACCAATGTAGCCACCCGAAGCGGACAAGTTTTGCGGCGTAAACATAAGGTCACACGAGTCGCTCGTACCCGGCACCATCAACGACAGGATGGAGACGACGGCGACAAACACCACGGCGCCACCCGCAACCGAGCGGACGTTGAGCGGCGAGTCCTCGCCCAAAAAGAGCGTGGCGGCAAACAGCAGGATGACGATCGGCAGCACGTAGGCGCCCAGACCGAAGCCCAGGTGGTAGAAACCGGCAACCGCAGCCGTAACAGGAGCGGTTGCCGGCGAAATCACGGCAATGAAGGACGCAATCGCCAAAACGGCGATGACCACGCCGGCGATATCGCGGTTGGCCGAAGGCTCAACTAGAGGCTCAAAGTCGACGAACTCGGCCTCGTGGCCCTTATTGGCACGAAGATGGGAACCGGCACCCTTAGCAGATGCCGGTTGGTTGTTGGCTTTATTGCCTTTGGCGTTTTGTGCAGATCCGCGCGCCAAACTAAACCTCCATGACGACCGGGATGATCATCGGACGGGTGCGTGTACGGCTCCAGATAAAGTTGGAGAGCGAGTCGCGCACGGCCTTGCGAATGGCATCGGAACCGCTGCTCGTAAAGCTGAACTTGCCCTTCTCGATCGTCTTCATGATGGACGCCGAGGCATCCTCGGAGAACTGGTCGTCGATGGCAAAAGAGACGCCGCGGCCCGAGAACTCGATGGCCTCGATCTTCTTGTGCTTGAGCGAAACGATAGCGACAGCAGTGACCATACCGTCGTTGGCGAGCTTCTGGCGATCGCGCAGAACGATGGGGTCGGTATCGCCGATGCGCAGTCCGTCGACGTAGACGACGCCAGACTCGACGGGCGTACCGCGTTTGACGATACCGCCACGCATCTCGAGCGTATCGCCGTTGTCGAGGATAAAGATATGATC
>CALGKS010000182.1 GCA_937930475.1 uncultured Collinsella sp.
AAGCACAAAAGGAGCTGTTCCATGGGGACGGCTCCTTTTTCTATCGTGACCTGCGTGACCGGATGAGTGGTCGGTTCGTGTCCGTTGGCGGTAAAGACGTTATCAAGACTCGATAAACCCCGCCGCGCGGTTACAATGCAAAAAGGCATCTATATGGCATTCGATGTATAAAGGAGAAGGGTAATGCCGATTAATGATCCCGAGAAGTCGGAGAATATGCGCAAGTCCATCCGCGTGTATTCCGGTTCCTCCAACCGTCCCCTCGCTCAGAAGATTGCTGAGTACCTTGGGGTCGAGCTTTCGGGCCTTACGCTAAAGCAGTTCGCCAACGGTGAGATTTACGCCCGCTACGACGAGACCGTCCGCGGCGCCGACGTCTTCCTGATTCAGTCCGTGGCCGGCGGCAACGTCAACGACATGCTCATGGAGCTGCTTATCGCCACCGACGCTGCCAAGCGCGCATCCGCCCGCTCCATCACCGCCGTTATCACCCACTACGGCTATGCCCGCCAGGACCGCAAGGCCGGCCCGCGCGAGCCCATCACCGCCCGCCTCGTCGCCAACCTGCTCGAGCGCGCCGGCGTCGACCGCATCATCACCCTCGACCTGCACCAGGGTCAGATCCAGGGCTTCTTTGATATCCCGGTCAACCACCTGTCCGCGCTGCCGCTGTTTGGCCAGTACTACAACGCCATGAACTTCGACACCGACAACCTGGTTGTCGTCTCCCCCGACGTGGGTCGCGCCAAGGCCGCCAAGAAGCTGTCCGACATGCTCGGCTGCGACCTGGCCATCGCCCACAAGGGCCGTCCGCGCCACAACGCCGCCGAGGTCATGGGCATCATCGGTGACATCAAGGGCAAGACCTGCGTCATCAATGACGACATGATCGACACCGCTGGCACCCTGTGCGCCAACGTCAAGGAGCTCAAGGCCATGGGCGCTGGCGACATCTACGTCTGCGCCACCCACGGCATCTTCTCCGGCCCGGCTATCGAGCGTCTGAACGATGCCCCGATCGTCGAGTGCGTCGTCACCGACGCCATCCCCGTCGAGGTCGGCGGCAAGATCAAGACCATCTCGGTCGCCGAGGAGTTCGCTCAGGCCATCTCCGCCGTTTACCACGAGGAGCCCGTCTCCACGCTCGTCGGCGGCGACTTCGCGCTGTAGTCGCATCGTCCTTGCAACCCGGCGCATCGCCGCCGGAACGGAAGAAACCCCCGCGCTCCCCCTTGCTTCGCAAAGGTCGCGCGGGGGTTTCTTCCGTTCCGGCGGCTCGCTCTGCCGCGGCCGTGCTTTTGTCTGGTGGGATTTCGCTGAAACGAAGTCTCGCCTTCGGCGGGCGTGGTAGCCTTTGTCGTTGATTGAACTATTTACGTAACGGAGGACAGACATGGCAGCTGCACAGCCGCTTAAGATTCGCATGGTTGCCGGACTTGGCAACCCGGGCGAGGAATATGCCGAGACCCGCCACAACGCTGGCTTCAAAGCGATCGACGAGCTGGCCCGTC
>CALGKS010000183.1 GCA_937930475.1 uncultured Collinsella sp.
GACGAGGGCCGTGGCTCGCGTGGCGGCAAGCGCGGCTCGGGTGACCGTCGTCGCTCCGGTCGCGATGGCGAGCGCGGTACCCGCGGCGGCGAGTCCCGCGGCGGCAAGCGCTTTGACGAGCGCGGAGCCCGCGAGGGCGGCCGCGGTGGTGAGCGTCGCGAGGGCGCTCGTGGCAACGGTGGCCGCAGCGGCGCCGGTCGTTCGAATGAGTCGCGTGATCGTCGCGACCCGCGTGCCAGCCGCGATCGTCGCGATGACTGGCGCAACTACGACGACACCCGCGAGGAGCGCCGTGGTGGCTATCGCGGCGGGCGTGGCGGCAACCAGGCCGGCTCCCGCGGCGGTCGTGCCGGCGGTCGCGATAACCGTGGCAGCTTTGGTAACAATCGTGGCGGCAAGCGCAGCGGCAGCTCCCGTCGTCCCGGCGACGGCGGCGGCAAGCGCAAATAACATACGCGTCGCACACTAGAGCGAGGCGAACTAAGGGCCCCGAGCAACTACGCTCGGGGCCCTTAGTTCGCCGCATCCGACCGTTGGTCCGGTGTGATTTGCTCAGGAATGCACCTGGAGGATGCTGAAGGCCCGTTTTCAGCCATGCGGCAATGGGTCCCATGGGGTGCGCCGTGCATTTTTTGGAGTATTCTGCAGATCGAGTTGCCTGCATACGATTCGACGTCGCCAGCGGTGGCCTTCGGATATCCCTAGCGAGTGTTTTGAGTCAGACTTTTCCGTTTTCCGGTGCAAAGGTGCGTCATTCTCGTTATATCGGAACCCAAAATGATGCAGCGCCCTACAGTTTTGCCCGCTCGCGGCGGTGTTGGCACGAGCGCGTTGCAGAATACTCCGTTTTTTGCACGGTCCGGGATGGGGTACCTCAGGAGAACACAGCGGTATCATGTAAATATATGCAATCTGTAGCGGAAATTATGCAAATCGATGAGGCAGACAGCATAGTTTGGTGCAAAGGGATCAGGTTAATCTGCACCAGGTTGGTGGAAACAAACCTGACCCCTTTGCGCTAAACCGGGGTGTCCCCGCGCGCCGTATACTCTGTCTAAGCATGCGGGCGGCTTGGTGTGTTACCAAGCGTAGGGGAGGATGTTCGATGAGCATGTTCGAAATTGTGTTTAGTCCGACGGGCGGAACGGAGAAAGTGTCTGGTCTTGTGACCGGGGTGCTGGACGGGAATATCGTTACTGTCGATCTGACCGATAGCGGGTTGGATTTCCACGGGGTCTCGATGGCGAAGGGCGACGTTGCGGTTATCTCCGTCCCATCATATGCTGGCAGGGTTCCAGCTGTGGCGGTTGAGCGACTGGGAATGGTGCGTGGCAACGGAGCTCGGGCTGTTTTGGTTTGTGTTTACGGGGGCCGCGCGTTTGAGGATACGCTTATTGAGCTGGAAGACGTTGCGAAGCGTGCCGGATTTAGGGTGGTTGCAGCGGTTTCTGCCATTGCTGAGCATTCCGTTGCTCGTCAGTTTGCTGCTGGGCGACCGGATGCGCAGGATGTGGCGCAACTTTCAGAGTTTGCGCAGCGGATCCGGCAAAAGCTACTGGACGGGGCTGCGTCCGAGCCCTCTATTCCCGGCAATCGTCCTTATAAGCAAGCTGGAGGCCACAGTATGGTGCCCCATGCAACGGAGGATTGCGTCTCCTGCGGTGCTTGCGCTGCGTTGTGCCCTGTTCGTGCTATCGACAAGGACGATCCAAGGCAGGTGGATGGCGAGGCGTGCATCTCCTGCATGCGTTGCGTCTCCGTATGCTCGCAGAATGCTCGCAAACTTGACCCTAACAAACTTGCCGCCGTTACCCAGATGCTGAGCAAGGCTTGCGTCGAGCGCAGGGAATGTGAGATCTTCATCTAACGCAAGCGAGATTGGTGCATTGGGGTCAGGTTAATCTGCACCAAGTTGGTGCAAACAAACCTGACCCCATTGCACCAGAGCAAGGAGTGTCCCTGGGTGCCGGCAGAAAAGGAACGTCCCTAAGTGCCGCCTAAATACCGTTTATCGGAGAAAAAATACCGTTCATCGGTCATAATGGTTGTTCCGGCTTTGGGCTTGTCTACAATAGCTCCCGTAAAAAGAAATGCGGAAGGTTACCGAGTCCCTCGGACGTGGGCCTAACCAAAGTCTTTGAACGGGTGTGTCTCTATGGATGCATTCGCTTGATTTTGGTTGGGCTATATTTATGAAGGGACATGCCACCATGGGTTTCTTTTCTCGCCTGATGGGCGGTTCGGATGAGCAGAAGACTGCAGCTTCCGAGTTCGAAATCCTCGCTCCCGTTTCCGGCGAGCTTGTTCATCTGGAAAATACCAATGACCCTGCTTTTAGCAGCCGTGCCGTGGGCGATGGCGTTGCCGTGGTTCCCCAAGAGGGAACGGTGTGCGCTCCTGTTTCCGGTACCGTCGCGGCGCTGTTTCCGACTGAGCACGCGCTGGGCATCATGTCCGACGACAGCTCTGCTCAGGTGATGCTGCATATCGGAATCGACACTGTTAAGCTTGAGGGCAAGGGCTTCCATGCGCTTGTTGCCCAGGGTGACCATGTCGACGCGGGCCAGCCCCTCGTCGAGGTCGATTTCGACGCGGTCCGCGCCGCCGGCTTCGATCCCACGGTCTTCGTTATCGTGTGCGAGCGCTCGGAGAACTCGACTCTTCGTGAGCATGCTTCCGGCCCTGTTGCTGTTAAAGAGCCTGTCGTCTGGCTTTCCGAGTAAATTCTTGTGGTGGGTACCGTGGTTATCAAGCGAGTTTTTAACAACAACGTCGCAATGGTCACTTCGGACGATGGCTCCGAGCTCATCGTCATCGGTCGAGGCCTCTGCTTTGGCCGTCATGCCGGCGATGCCATCGACGAGGCATCGATCGAAAAGACCTACGCGTTGCAGGAGGGAACTTCTCAGGACTCGCGTACGATTGACCGCTTGGCACATCTTTTGGAGTCCATCCCCACCGTCAACCTCGTGATTGCCGAGGACATTGTTCAGATGCTCCGTCGAGAGCTCAATGTTGATATCAACGACAAGATTCTCATTGCTCTCGCAGACCATATCAGCCTTGCTTTGGAGCGTGAGCGCAAGGGCGTCTCCTGTGAGAATCCGTTGCTGCTTGAGATCCAGCAGTTCTATCGCAAGGAGTATGCGCTTGCGGGCCGTGCGCTGCAGATTATTAAGGAGTATATGGGCATCCAGATGAGCGAAGAAGAGCAGGGTTTTATTACGCTGCATATCGTCAACGCCACCATGCCGCAACGCTCTGACCGCCTGATTGTTTCAGTCCAGCTTGTTCGCGACGTGCTCGCGATTGTTTCCAAGCGCTATGCTACGACCCTCGATGACACCTCGCTGCCTTACGAACGTTTCGTTCGTCACCTGCAGTTTTTCGCACAGCGAGCGCTCGATCCTACGGCCGGGCAAATCAACGGAGACGCGCTGTTCCGAATCGATGAAACGGCGTATCCCTGCGCATTCTCGTGCGCGGACGCCATAGCCGCTCACTTGTCGTCTACCTATAACGTTGTCGTTACCGATGCCGAGAAGAGTTATCTCGCATATCACATTGTTAACCTGCTTGGAGAACCTGGTCTCTAGGCATAACGTGCCCACACATCGATTGATATAAGGCAAGGCTCACGGTCTTGTCCAGGGCACATCTGTCTTAATTTGCGGAAAAGGAAGGGGAGTACCGCTATGACCGCAAAAAAGAAGTTCAATTTCAAAGCGCCGTTGGAGGTGTTCGCGAAGTCGATCGTCCAGCCGATGATGTATCTCTCGGTTGCCGGCATCCTGCTCATCGTGGGCATCATTCTGACCAACAAGACCATTTGTGCTTTGGTCCCCGTACTGGGCTCCGGTCCGTTCCAGCTTGTGGGCGCCGTTGTCTACCAGTCGCTGATGTTTATCATCAACAACCTCTCGATTCTGTTCTGCGTGGGCATTGCCGGCGCCATGGCAAAGAAGAACAAGGGCCATGCTTCGCTGATCGCCCTGATGTCGTTCTTCCTGTTCCTGCAGGCTAACAACATCGTGCTCAACGCTACCGGCTCTCTTGCCGATGCGAGCGGCATGCTCGGTCTTACCGGAACCGGCCAGGCCACCGTTATGGGCATTCAGGTGCTCGATACCGGCGTGTTTGGCGGCATCATCCTGGGCTGCATCACCGGTGCCGTGTTCAACAAGTACTCGAACAAGCAGTTCCCCATTGCCCTTTCGATGTTCTCGGGCGTTCGCTTTCCGTTCCTGATCATGATCATTATTTCCTGGATCATGGGCGCTGGCTTCTGCATCGTTTGGCCTCCGGTTCAGGGTGCCATCTCCTCCGTTGCCGGCATCATTAAGGAGTCGGGCAACATCGGTCTGTTTATCTACGGCATGCTCAACAAGCTGCTCGTTCCCACCGGTCTGCACCACCTCATCTACACTCCGTTCCAGTTCTCCGATGTGGGTGGCACCCTGACGCTGGGCGATCAGGTTATCGCCGGTGCCTACCCCATCCGTGTTGCCGAGATGGCAATGACGGGCCAGCCCTTCTCCGATAGCACCTACTTCAACAGCTACACCTTCAACAACCTGTGGCCCTACATCGGTATCGGTCTCGCCTTTATCGTCACCGCTTACAAGGGGAACAAGGATAAGACCAAGGCCGTTATCATCCCGCTGATCATCACCGCCGTGCTCTCCTGTGTCACCGAGCCCATGGACTTCCTCTTTGTCTTTGCCGCTCCCGTGCTCTTTGTCGTTCACTCGGTTCTTTCCGGCATCTTCCTGGTTCTGCTCAAGGTCCTCTCCGTGCCCGCTTCGACTGCAGGCGGCATCATCAACATCGTGGTCTCCAACCTGGTCCTCGGTGTCGACAAGACCAACTGGCCGGTCATGCTGGTGCTCGGAGTCGTCAACGCCGCTCTGTACTTCTTCCTCTTCACCTTCCTTATTAAGAAGCTCAACCTCCACACGCCTGGTCGCGAGGAGGAGTCCGAGCTCGCCGAGTCCGTTGCCGAGGGCGAGGCCGCCGCGTCTGTCGCGGTGAAGCAGGGCGCTGTTGCCGCAGCTCCCGCAGAGGGCGTCGATGCAGGTATTGCCGACCTGGTCGCAGGTCTTGGCGGCAAGGACAACATCGAGGAGCTCGAGAACTGCTTTACGCGTCTCCGCGTGAACGTTAAGAACCCGGACCTCATCAATGAGGACCTCATCAACCACGTGCCTAACAGCGGCATCAACCGCAACGGCAATAATATCCAAATCATCTTTGGTATGAAGGTCGCCGAGATGCGCGACAAGGTCGAAAACGCAATTGAGAAGGAGCAGTAAACAATGATCATTACTCTGTGTGGTGGCGGATCCACCTTTACCCCCGGCATCGTCAAGTCCATCGCTCTGCGCAAGGACGAGCTCGACGTTGACGAGATTCGTCTGTACGACATCAACGAGGAGCGTCAGCGCAAGATCGGCGTGCTCGTGGACTGGATTTTGCACGAGGACCTCGGCCTGGACATCAAGCTCACGGTGACCACCGACAAAAAGACGGCTTTTACCGACGCGAGCTTCGTGTTTGCCCAGATGCGCGTGGGCGGCTACGCCATGCGCGAGCAGGACGAGAAGATTCCGCTGCGTCACGGCTGCGTGGGTCAGGAGACTTGCGGTTGCGGCGGCCTTGCCTACGGCATGCGCACCATCTTCCCCATGGTCGAGCTGATCGATGACGTTGAGAAGTACGCCAAGAAGGACTACTGGATTCTCAACTACTCCAACCCTGCCGCCATCGTCTCCGAGGGCTGCCGTGTGCTGCGTCCCAACGCTCGTATCATCAACATCTGCGACATGCCGATCGCGATCATCGACGTGGTTTGCGCCGCGCTCGATATCGACAAGAAGGATGTCGAGTACGATTACTTTGGTCTCAACCACTTTGGTTGGTTCACCTCGATCCGCCACAAGGGCGAGGAGGTGCTCCCGCAGCTGCGCGAGTACATCAAGGAGCACCAGATCCTGCTGCCCGACTCCTACCTCAAGGGCATGGGCTCGCTCATGGCAAAGAAGCCCGAGGAGGCCACTGACGAGCATCCCGAGCAGAATCGCCACACCAAGGGCAGCTGGTACTACGTCTGGAAGGGCGAGTACGAGATCATGGAGTGCTTCCCGGAGTACCTGCCCAACACGTATCTGAACTACTACCTGCAGCAGAAGGAGTTCGTCGAGCATTCCAACCCCGAGCGCACCCGTGCTAACGAGGTTGAGGAGACGCGTGAGAAGAACCTCTTCGACGGCATCGACCACTACGAGAAGACGGGCGAGATCGACGAGAGCACGTTCTATGCGGGCAGCCACGGCGACTGGATTGCCGATCTGGCTATCGCTCTGAAGAACGACACCAAGCAGCGTTTCCTGGTCATTTGCGAGAACAAGGGCGCTATCCCCAACATGCCCTACGACGCTATGGTCGAGCTGCCTGCCTACATTGGCAAGAACGGCCCCGAGGTCATCAGCCGCGACAACATTCCTCTGTTCCAGCAGGGCCTCATGATGCAGCAGCTGAACTCCGAGAAGCTCGTGGTCGAGGCTACGATCGAGGGTTCGTACGAGAAGGCGCTTAAGGCCTTTACGCTGAACAAGACCGTGCCGTCGATGAAGGTCGCCAAGGAGGTTCTCGACGACATGATCGAGGCCAACAAGGGTTACTGGCCCGAGCTTAAGTAAAGGCGGAAGACGCTGACGCAAAAGAGCCGCTGGCCGCATACCTAGAGCAATGCCCCGTCCACGTGATTGCGTGGGCGGGGCATTGTCATTTGGTAACGCGTTTTATCAAATATGGCATTTATCTGCGGTAATGTTCTTTTTCACCGCTGAGGGTGACATTTTATACCGCCTGCCGAACCGTGTGGAGACCTAACAACTTTTTAGGTCAGTGTTGTGCGTGTAGCAACTTCGCCCGGCCTCGCCTCCGGGCTGCCATGTGAGAGGGGATCTTATGGCTCGACTGCACGTAATGGAACGCAGCCACGCTCAGGCCGTCATGGACGACCTGCACGATGCGCTTGGACGCCGTCTGGCGGTGAGTTCGCTCGCCCCGTGCCCTGTTGAGTTTACGGCGGCGCTCGTCAACCTGTGCTCCACCCAGAGCTGCGGCAAGTGCACGCCCTGCCGTGTGGGCCTGAGCGCGCTGAGCGATCTGCTCGCCGATGTGCTCGAGGGCCGCGCCGACGAGTCCACGCTCAATTTGATTGAGCGCACGGCCCGCACCATCTATCTTTCGAGCGATTGCGCCATCGGTTACGAGGCCGGTGCCATGGCGCTTACGGCTATCCGCGGTTTCCGCGACGATTTTGAGCACCATATCCGCGAGCACTCCTGTGGCTTTGACCGCGAGGCCCGCGTCCCGTGCGTTTCGGGCTGCCCGGCGCACGTCGACATTCCCGGTTACATTTCGCTGGTCGAGGCCGGCCGCTATGCCGATGCCGTCAAGGTCATCCGCAAGAACAACCCGCTGCCGCTCGTTTGCGGCCTGGTGTGCGAGCATCCCTGCGAGATGCACTGCCGTCGCGGCATGGTCGACGATCCCATGAACATCCTCGCCCTCAAGCGTTTTGCCGTTGAGCACAGCGACCTCAACGATTACAAGCCCAGCGTGGCCGACAACACCGGCAAGCGCATCGCCGTGATTGGCGGCGGTCCGGCCGGCCTTTCCTGCGCCTACTACCTGGCCGTGATGGGCCATAAGGTGACGATCTTTGAACAGCGTCGTCACCTGGGTGGCATGCTGCGCTATGGCATTCCCTGCTACCGCCTGCCGCGCGAGCGCCTGCAGGCAGAGATCGACTGGATCTTGAGCGCCGGCATCGACGTGGAACTCGACCACTCCGTCAACGGCGAGGAACTTGCCCGCCTGCGCGATGAGTTCGATGCCGTCTACCTAGCCATTGGCGCCCACAGCGATAAGAAGCTCGGCCTTCCGGGCGAAGAGGCGCTCGGCGTGGAGTCGGCCGTCAAGATGCTGCGTGCCATCGGCGACGACGAGCTGCCCGACCTGAGCGGCCAGCGCGTGTGCGTCATCGGCGGCGGCAATGTGGCCATGGACGTGGCGCGCTCTGCCGTGCGCTGCGGTGCCGAAAAGGTGAGCATCGTTTACCGCCGTCGCATCTGCGACATGACGGCCCAGGATGCCGAGATTGCCGGCGCCCAGGCCGAGGGCTGCGAGGTTCTGGAGCTGACGGCTCCGCTCGCTATCGAGACGGGCGAGGAAGGTCGCGTGAGCGGCCTGCGCGTGCAGCCGCAGATTATCGGCGAGCCCCGTCGTGGGCGTCCGGCCCCGCGTGCCGCCGCCACGCCCGAGCGCGTCATTCCCTGCGAGCGCGTGTTTGTGGCCATTGGCCAGGACATCGATTCCAAGCCGTTTGAAGATATGGGCATCGCCTGCAAGTGGGGCCGCGTGGTCACCGATTCGGATGGCGCCGTGCCCAACTTCGATGGCCTCTTTAGCGGCGGCGACTGCCAGACCGGCCCCGCCACGGTCATCCGTGCCATCAACGCCGGCCGCGTTGCTTCGGCAAATATCGACCGCTACCTGGGCTTTGACCACAAGATCAAGCTCGACGTTGAGCTGCCGACCGTGCAGTTTAAGGGCAAGCACGAGTGCGGCCGCTGCGAGCTGGGCGAGCGTGAGGCCGGCGAGCGCATCCACGATTGGAATCTGGTCGAGCAGGGCCTTACCGAGCAGGAGGCGCGCCAAGAGGCAAGCCGCTGCCTGCGTTGCGACCACTTTGGCTTTGGCGCGTTCCGTGGAGGGAGGAACCTGGAATGGTAGAGCCCAGCAAAACCACTATCAGCGACAACACCGAAAGCGGAGCACTCAACATGGTCAAGCTCACTATCGATAATTGCGAGGTCGTGGTGCCCGAGCACACCACGATCCTGGACGCGGCCAAGTCCGTCGGCATCCAGATTCCCACCCTGTGCTACCTGCGCGATCTAAACGAGATTGGCGGTTGCCGCGTGTGCGTGGTCGAGGTTGAGGGCTGCGATCAGCTGGTTGCCGCCTGCAACAACTACGTGCTCGACGGCATGGTGGTCCACACCAACAGCCCCAAGGCCCGCGAGGCGCGTCGCACCAACGTGCAGCTGCTGCTGTCCCAACACGACTCGCGCTGCACGAGCTGCGTGCGCAGTGGTAACTGCAACCTGCAGACCATCGCCAACGACCTGGGCATCTTCTATCTGCCGTACGAGCAGCACCTGGCGCGCGAGGGCTGGGACTTCGATTTCCCCATCATCCGCGATAACGACAAGTGCATCAAATGCATGCGCTGCATCAAGGTGTGCGAGAGCGTACAGGGCTTAGGGATTTGGGATCTGACCAACCGCGCCACGCATACCGCCGTGGGTACCCGCGGGCGTGCGCCGATTGGCAAGACCGATTGCGTCGCGTGCGGTCAGTGCATCACGCATTGCCCGACGGGCGCCCTGCGCGAGCGTGACGATACCGAGACCGTGTTCGACGCCATCGCCGATCCCGACAAGATCGTGCTGGTGCAGATTGCGCCGGCCGTGCGTAGCGCCTGGGGCGAGGAGCTTGGCATTCCGCGCGATGAGGCCACCGTCGAGCGCCTGGCCTGTGCGCTGCGCCGCGTGGGCTTTGAGTACGTGTTCGACACCGACTTCTCGGCCGATCTCACCATTATGGAGGAGGGCTCCGAGCTGCTCGAGCGCCTGGGTAAGGCCGCCAAGGGCGAGGGCGACAGCCGCAGCTGGCCCATGTTCACAAGCTGCTGCCCGGGCTGGGTACGCTTTGTGAAGGCGCGTTACCCCGAGTTTGTCGACAGCCTGTCCACGTCCAAGTCGCCGCAGCAGATGTTCGGCGCCATCGCCAAGACCTACTACGCCAAAGTGCTGGGCGTGGAGCCCGAGCGCCTGTTTGTGGTGTCCGTGATGCCGTGCACGGCCAAGAAGGCCGAGTGCGCGCTGCCGAGCATGGTGGGCGAGGACGGCACGCCCGATGTGGACGTTGCGCTGACGGTGCGCGAGATGGTGCGCATGATCCGCGCGAACCACGTGAGCGTGGACACGCTGGTTGAGGAGCCACTCGATACGCCGCTAGGCTTTGGCACGGGTGCGGGTGTGATCTTTGGCGCCACGGGCGGCGTGATGGAGGCCGCCGTGCGCTCGG
>CALGKS010000184.1 GCA_937930475.1 uncultured Collinsella sp.
CCATCAACAAGATGGCCGAAAAGTACGATATGCCGATCCTCTACTCCTGCCATCCGCGCAGCCGCAAGCGGCTGGAGCAGAGCGGCTTTAAGCTCGACAAGCGGGTCATTCAGCATGAGCCTTTGGGCTTCCACGACTACAACTGCCTGCAGATGAACGCCTTCTGCGTCGTGTCCGACTCCGGCACGCTGCCCGAAGAAAGCAGCTTCTTCACGAGCGTCGGCCATCCGTTCCCGGCGGTCTGCATCCGCACCTCCACCGAGCGCCCCGAGGCGCTGGACAAGGCCTGCTTCACGCTGGCCGGCATCAGCGAGCGCGGCCTGCTGCAGGCCGTCCACACCGCCGTCGAGCTCGACGCCGAGGGCTCGCTTCCCGAGGCGCCCGTTCCCGACTACGCCGACGAGGCCGTCTCCACCAAGGTGGTCAAGATCATCCAGAGCTACACCGGCGTCGTGGACAAGATGGTGTGGAGGAAGAGCCTGTAATCGACGGGGTTTAGACTATGGAGTCGCTGGATGGCAACAGAATCCGATAGCTTTGCCAAGAATTTGGCAATTTCGGTTGTAACCGGGTTGTTTACTATTGGCGCAGAAGTAGCTGTAGCCTATTTGGTGCCACAAGTGCAGAATCCAATAGTTGTCAATAATAACGTTGTTATTTCTGCAGACGATTATGAAAAGGCAACTGACCGAATCCAAGAGCTCGAAGATGAGCTTAATGAACTAAAACGCGTGAGTTTGAACTCGAATAATGGTGGTAATTCTGTTTCCAGTGCCGCTTCAGATGATTCTAGCCGGGCATTACTGAAAGATAAACCTGGCTCGTCATTCAATTATTCACGATCAGACGAAAGCACCGCGAAGGATACCGCAGGAAATCGTTATGAGCCCAGCCACTGGGGCATTATTGGTTCTTGTTCCGCATGCAGTGGTTTTGCTGATTATCATTTAGGTGGAAACTATTCCAGTTTGTCCATTACTGTCGCGCCATCAAGCACAAATATTGATGGAAAGGGCAACTCTACATCATTCGAAATTCTTGTTAAATACAAAGGCGATTCGGATTTCAGATGCATTCATACTGAGGAAAACATTAGCAAGTCGACCTCTCCAATTCAGCTTAAGAACATAGATATCTCTGGTGTCGAATGGATTGAATTCAAAGCGATAGAAAATGAAGATGAGGGCCATTTAAACGGCAACGTACTAATGATTGCGGACGCCATTGTCGAATAATTTATCGTTTTCTCTTGTGACGCTGTGATTCTCCTTATATTGAGTCAGAGAATTCTTGTTTATATAGCTAAGAGAATAATTTAATAAAGGCAAAACACATGTATCTACCAGATAATAAAATCAAATCATTGATCGACAACGGTGTTCTTTATAATGCTAGGCTCGATAATGTGCAGCAAGTAAGCTACGACTTGACCGTAGCTGAATTTCACGATAAGGGCATGCGTTGTGACTCTGTCGATGTCAAGCCGGGAAACTCTATCTTTGTTTCAACAGTAGAAAAGATATGCCTTCCAAAAAATCTTGTAGCACAGGTTTCTCTTCGAAACAGCTGGATTCGTAAGGGCTTATTACTCGATAGCCCAGTTTATTTTCCCGGGCATAATACCCATATTTATTTTCGTATTACTAATCTCGCCGGAGAAACAGTCAAGCTCAAGAGAGCTGATGGACTTGCTCAGATTTATTTCCTGCAGATTAAAGGTAATGTTTCGAATGATTATATAGGAGATTTTAGTGACGAAGCAAATGCGGCAGTTATCGGAGATATGGACGTCTTCCAAGCTGATGAAAAACGAATGAAAAAGGCCGTTAAGCCGATCAAATCTTTAGAGCAACATATTTACGTTAACGTTCTTGCTCTCCTCGCCATATTTGTTGGAATTAGCACTATTTCCCAATCTGCACTTAAGTTGGCTGACAAGGCTTCTTTAATTGGAGCCACTCTTGTCCAGTGTGCGTCTTTTTCAGTTTTGTTCTTATTGATTACACTACTCATGCCGAATAAAAAGAAACCCTGGGTATACTTAATTCCGATGGCGATTGCCATTGCCTGCATTTTCTTTTTGCTTAAGCATGAGGCTTGGAAAATGGGGCCGCTATTTATCTGGAACGCCGTTTCCAAGTGATTGGAGTAGCGCCATGACAATTTATATCGCTGCCAGATACAATGAAAAGGAACGTAACGAAAAAATTGCCCTTGCTTTACGCAAGCAAGGTTTCTCATCCATACTTCCTCGTAAGTTTCGCATGCGCTCAGATACGCGAGAGAAATCTAAATTCGTATATAACGAGTGTTTAAAAGCGCTTGAACGGTCGTCGACTCTATTAGTCGTTTCTCCATTTGGACGTGACGTTGCTTTTGAGATTGGCTATTATCAGCATTTACGGGAGTCCATATCGGCAGATTCCATACGCACTTTGCGCATTGTGCGATTCAATACCGATAATAGAAAATCTATCCAAGACGATATGATTTCAAACGTTATCGACTATGAGAGTGATGATTTCAAAGAAATTTGTAACTATTTGTCTCGGTATGAAACGAAATCTTTTCCCATTTCAAATAAACGAAAAAGAAACTATAAAAAGAAATTCCGCTCCGATGCTGAAGTAAGGGTTAGCTGATCGTTTTGCGAGCGATGGTAATCTAATACGTTTTTTGGATGGCTGGTTTCCATGGATGAAGCGTCTAAGCATTTGCGGCCGCTTGTCACTCAAAGATTGAGTTACAAGCGGCCGCGTTTTGTTGTGAAATCACGCCAATTGGTTATGCGGATTAGGCAAATCAGATTCTTAAAACGAGTATCAAGAAATCTCAGTGTTCCGAGGCCATTCCGACGCCGTCATTATTACAAATCTGACTAGTGTAAGCAATTATCGATAAATATAGTTGGTTATAAATCGAACTCAATTGCAATTCTTTGCCCATGTATCAGGCATATGCCTCACATCGGAATCTCTAATTTAGAATAGGAAACAGAAATGGTAATCCTGGTTTCATGCATCATCGATCAGAATCTTGATCTTAGAGATTCCGTTCAATATCGAGGACTATTGAACGGAACAGAATATCTTCTCGAGATGGACCAAACATTTGGGACAAAGCTGAGCATGCCAAAGAATTACTTTGTTGGAAATACTCAAAAACTAAATGTTTCCGAATTGCTTTCTCCAAAAGACACAACAGGATATCGCAGTAAAGCAAAAAACGGTGACAAGCGGACGGGTGAATTTGAGATTTGCTTTCGAAACGATGAGTTGCTATCGCTCGACTATTATGCGCAAGGTTCTGGCTTCGTTTTTGCTCGAGTTATATTCGAAAGCAACGTCATGAATAAGGAGGAAGTGAACAAGAACGTTAATGAATACATTAGCTTTGCGACCAATGTCGTATCAAACTACATTTTGGTATTAAGGTATCTAACGAGTTCCAACGTCTTAAAACCTTTTGATAGGTTTTCCTCGCCAGGTCATCGAATATATGCTGCTCTCGATGATCCGTTTGCAAAGCTTGATGACTGTCCTCAATTAACTTCTACTTGTAACAACATTGTATTTCCAGTAAGAGATGAATCTGAGCCATACTTCATTTGTCCCGATAATATAAATATCGAGGACTTTATTTATGAGGGGAAGACCATTTCGGTTGAAAACCAGTTATTGCTTGAAGCGAAAACGCTTGCGTTTAATAATTCTTCATTCGATACTGCAATTGTCCTGATCGAATCCTCTTTTGAGTTATTTGCCGCACGTTATTTAAAAGAAAAGTGCGCAGATAAAAAAATCTCAAAACTGGCTGCACCGTCGGGAAAGCATCGAAGATGCTCGTATGCTCGCGTGATTGATCGCTCGAATATTGAAACACTATTAAGCAATGTGGCGCTTCAGGTCCTTGGTTACGCTCTCAATAACAGTGATGCCTATTCTTGCTGGTCCAATAATTGTAAAAAAGTCAGAAATGGAATCGTGCATAGAGGTGAAATTGGACACTCGCTAAACGATGTTAAGCTTGCATTTCAGGCGACGATAGAATTTGAGCGAGAAATTCTATCGTACGCCGAAGGTGAAGTAAGCTCATAGAGCGCATCCGGTTGGTTTTCGAAATCAATTGCTCTATATCATCCCGTGAACGTAATTTATAATCCTACATTCAAAGCCTAATTTAGTTTTAATTTTGAACTTTATGAGTCCCAGTAAGACCTTTGATATGGGCCTAGAATTGCACGCATGATTATCGTGCGTACGGTATTTCCTCCTTTCACCTACTGGCAAAACGATTTACACCTAATTTTGGGAATCTATCACGGGTATTTGCTGTGCCCCCTGTCTGATCTCGCTACACTAATAACTGCTGCTACCAGGTGCTTTCCTGGCGCAGTTTCCATTGGCTCTTGCGAAGATCGGAGCGGTTATGTTTGCTGCCGCGTTCCACACTAGCCGTCACTACATCCTGTTTACTGCCATGGCCTGCCTATGCGTTTTGCTGGGCGGGCCTTCTTATGCCGCGAGCGCGGAGAGCCTGTTCATTGTGGGTGCCACGTACTACGAGCCGGGCGTGTCGGGCCCCGGGTGGGCCTGGACCGATGCCGACCATCTGGAGCTTAACGGCTACGCGGGCGAGGCCATCGGCGCCGACGGCGACCTGGTGGT
>CALGKS010000185.1 GCA_937930475.1 uncultured Collinsella sp.
TTGAGGCTCTTGGGGTCGACCTCCAGGCCCATGCCCGTACCGGCCCACTCCTCGGCAGTGGCGATGGCCTCGCCCAGAATGTCCTCACCGCCGGTGTTGCGGCATTTATCGCACACACCCAGTGGCAGGTACACACTCACGTTGGGATAGTCCGCCAGTACCGAGAACCAGGTCTCGGCCGTAATATCGCCCACGCAGGCGACGACGACCTCGTTTTCGCGCGGCATGCGCTTGAGGGCGCGTGTGCAGGTGACGTAGGCGGTCTCGTGGCTCGTAGCAGCAGAGACGATATCGTCATACAGGTTTTTGGGCGCCAGGCGCGGCGAGATGATCGCCTCGGTCGGACAGGCAGCGGCGCACAGGCCGCACTTGCGACAGGAGTCAAGGATCTCAATGGCGTCTTCCTCGACCTCGATAGCGTTGACCGGACACACGTCCATGCACGCGGTGCAGCCGCTCTTTTCGTTTTTGCAGGTCAGGCACGGAATGGTGTTGCCGCGCGGGCGCTCCTTGTAGTCGGCAGGATTCCACTGCGGCGCCGACGGATCGAGTGCATCGGTCACGCCGCCAAGCGGGTTTTTAAGAAAGTCGAAACCCTTGCTGATCTCAATAATGTCATCAAACAGATCGTGTTCCTGCGCCATGCGCGGCCCCTCCCTGAGCAGTGCAAACAAGCAAGAGATAATGATACGCTATCGGTCCACACCTCGGGCAAATTACACGCGGTGCACCTTGAGGGAAATAACCCATAGCCTATCGCCGCCTCGATTGCACAAGGTCAATCAAGTGCCAAGCTATGCCTCGCACATGAGCTGCACAAGCTTTTGTTTGGTCACTTTTGTCTGCTCGTTGGCCATATTGCGTTCGTTTCTAAAGGCCGCATCCGCAACGCTCATCAGGTCGATATCGGAAATCTCGCCAAGTCCCAGCTCCGCGAGCGTCGTCGGTAGGCCGACGCGCTGGCAAAACTCGAGCACCTGTTCAAGCTCGGGCGCACGCTCCAGACGAAGCTGGACCACCAGGCCAAACGCTACGGCCTCGCCGTGCATGGCCTTGCACTCGGGCAAAATCGTCAGGCCGTTGGCAATGGCATGAGCGAGCGCTAGGCCGCCACTCTCAAAGCCAACACCCGAAAGCAGAATATTGCACTCGATCAGGCGCTCAACCGCTGGCGATGTACGACCCTTTTTGAGATCGCGCTTGGCAGCGACGCCGCACTCCATGAGCGTGTCATAACAGGCACGAGCCGCAACCAGGGCCAAGTGACCCGGCGTGCCACCGTGCTCGTTGGCGCCGTGCGCCGCGGCGCACGAACGCGCCTCGAAGTACGTTGCCAGCGCATCGCCCATACCAGCGACCGTCATACGCAGCGGGGCCGCCGCGACCACGTTGGTATCGACCACGACCAGGTCTGGATTCTTCTCGAGCATCAGGTAGCGGTCGAACGACCCATCCTCGTGATACAGCACCGAAATCGCGCTGCACGGACCGTCCATCGAAGCCGCCGTGGGGCATACGCACAACGGCAGCTCGGCATAAAACGCAACAGCTTTTGCGATATCGAGCATCTTGCCGCCGCCAATACCCACCACCATGTCGCAATACTCAGCCCGGGCTTCCTTAGCCATTTCGACAACGGCCTCTTCCGTACACGGACCGTCATAAATCTTAAAGAACGGCTCGTTTAGATCTTCGTCCAGAAATCCATCGACGATCTGCCTGCACAGCCGATCCTCGGTGCCCTGGTCAAACAAGACATAGGCAGCGCAGCCCAACCATGACAAATACTTGCCCTGACGCGAGAGCTCACCCGGCCCCTGAACATATCGTCCGGGACCGCCATAAACCATGGGAAGCGCCATACGAGAATCCGCCCTTCATCAAACACCGATTGGTGCAAAGTAACCCGCCCCCTGCACCAACTTGTGCATTGGTGACAGGTCACTTTGCACCATAGCAAAAAGGGGCAAAGCCATCTGCCGGCTTTGCCCCTTCCTTAGCTTGATTTACTCATCCATGAGGTAATAATGACCCAGCGCGTCGGCACCCAGGATGGCGTTGGCGACCATCTCAGGCGTCACCTCAAACGGCATGTTGCACATGGTGTCATCGGGCGCGCAGGCGGCCTCGGCAACAATCATGGCCTGCTCGCGCGTAAGCTCGGTAACGCCAAGCTCCTTCATCGTGACCGGCAGGCCCAGCTCAATGCAGAAGCCCAAGACTTCCTCAAGCTTCTCAGTCGGAGCATCCTCGAGTACCAGTTGGACGATGGTGCCAAAGGCGACCTTCTCGCCGTGATACATGCCGTGGCACTCGGGCAGCATCGTCAGGCCATTGTGGATGGCATGAGCAGCAGCAAGACCCGAGCTCTCAAAGCCAATACCGGAGAGCAGCGTGTTGGCCTCGATGATGTGCTCGACGGCAGGCGTCAGCGCGCCCTTCTCCAGCGCAACTTTGGCCTTGACGCCATCGGCCATAAGCGTCTCGTAGCAGAGCTTAGCGAGCGCCAGGCCGGCCATGCCGCCCTTGCCGCCGGCGCAAGTGCCACCATCGGCATCATGCGTCGCCTGGGCCTCAAAGTAGGTTGCGAGCGCATCGCCCATACCGGAAACCGTCAGGCGCACCGGGCTCGCCGCGATAACCGTCGTATCCATCAGGACAATATTGGGGTTTGCCTTAAGGAAGAGATATTTATCGAACTGGCCGTCGTCGGTGTAGAGCACCGAAAGTGCCGAGCACGGCGCATCGGTCGAGGCGATGGTGGGGCAAATGATGACCGGGGACTCCAGGTAGTAGGCAACGGCCTTTGCGGTGTCGAGGATCTTGCCGCCACCGACGCCGACGATGATGTCGCAACCGTTGTCGCGGGCGAGCGCGACCAGGCGATCAACCTCGCCCTTGGAGCACTCGCCGTTAAAGTCCTCAAACAGCAGCTCGGCCTTGGCCTCGGCAAAGCCGCCCTCGATCTTGGCACCGACGCGCTTCTTGCCCGAAGGCGTCACGATGACGAGGGCCTTAGCGCCGAGCGGCTCGACATAGGAGCCGAGCTTGGCGAGCTCGCCCGGGCCCTGGATGTACTTGCTGGGGCTATTGAAAATTGCAGCCATTTTTATCCCATTCTCTAATAATAAAAAGAAAGGGGCTCCGTACGGATACGTGCGGAGCCCCTCGTTACGATAACAAGAGTCGATTAGAAATCGATGTCGGTGTCGTAGTAGCAGGCCTTGAGGATCTTCTCGAAGTCGGCAGCCTTGGTCTCACGCGGGTTCTCGGGCGTGCAGGCGTCCTGCTCGGCGTTCGCGGCGATCTCGGGCAGCTTGGCGAGGAACTCCTCCTCGGAAACCATCTGCGGGTTCTCGGCGTCGACCTTCACGCCACCATTCGCGTAATCCTTGATGGACTGCGGAATGTTGAGCTGGTCGTTGAGGTCGCGAATCTTCTGGACGAGCGCGGCGATGAGCTCCTCGTTGGTCTCGCCGGGAAGGTGCAGGATCTCCTTGGCCACGTAAGCGTAACGCTCGGCAGCACGCGGGTCCTTGGAGTTCCACTGGATGACCTTGCCCAGGTACATGGCGTTAGCAGCACCGTGGATGATGTGGCCGTTCTCAAAGGCTGCACCGGTCTTGTGAGCCATGGAGTGAACGATGCCGAGCAGGCCCGAGGAGAAGGCGATACCGGCGATGCACTGAGCCTCGTGCATGTGCTGACGGGCCTCATGGTCGCCAGCATAGGACTTGGGCAGCCACTCGACGATCTCGCGGATGCCGTGCAGGGCGTTGGCATCGGTGAACATAGAGGCGCAGGTGGAAACGTAGGCCTCCATGCAGTGGGTCAGAGCGTCCATGCCGGTATGAGCGCACAGCTTGGCGGGCATGGTGTAGGTGAGCTCGGGGTCGACGATGGCGACATCAGGGGTGATGTTGAAGTCGGCCAGCGGGTACTTGATGCCCTTGGCGTAGTCGGTAATGACGGAGAACGCGGTGACCTCGGTAGCGGTGCCGGAGGTAGAGGAGATGGCGCAGAAATGAGCCTTCTGACGCAGCTCGGGGAAGCTGAACGGCTGGATGATGTTATCGAAGGACTCCTCGGGATACTCGTAGAAGACCCACATGGCCTTAGCGGCATCGATGGGCGAGCCGCCGCCGATGGCGATAATCCAGTCGGGCTCGAACTCGCGCATGGCCTCGGCGCCCTTCATGACCGTCTCGATGGACGGGTCGGACTCGACGCCCTCGAACAGCTTGACCTCGAAACCGCCCTCTTTGAGGTCGGCCTCAACGTCCTGCAGGAACCCGCCGCGGCGCATAGAGCTGCCGCCAGAAACGATGATGGCCTTCTTGCCCTTGAGGTTCTTCACCTCGTGGCGAGCGCCCTCACCAAAGTACAGATCGCGAGGATTGGTAAAACGTCCCATACTGTGCCTCCTAAACAAGCCCCTCTTAGACTTGCGTATATAACGGAGCACCCGATTGGCTCCGTTAGGACCGGTTTGCACATTGCCGGCGATGACAATGCACGATGTCTAAACGTCTCAACGCTCAGACAAACACTATTTTACCGTTCTGGTTGGTCAGTTATTCATCTAAAGCCAACAATGATGAAACGTTTTTTCTATCCCCTTGATTATCAACTTCATCCGAACGCTTCCCACATTCATCCGCACATGTACGGA
>CALGKS010000186.1 GCA_937930475.1 uncultured Collinsella sp.
TCGCCGCTTACCATCGAGATGACCGATGACTTCAAGGAGCGTACGTACCTCACCGGCTACAAGCACCTCTTTGGTAACGCCGCCGGCTTCCTGATGGCAGCACTCGTCGGCTTTGGCTTTGGCACCTTCGGCGAGACCAACCCGTTCAGCTACTTCATCATCGCTACGGTCAACGCTTCGGTCATGGCAATCTCGCTGCTGTGCGTGTACCTGTCCACGTGGGAGCACACCCCCGAGGAGGTGGCTCAGGAGAAGATCGAGAGCGTCGGCGAGGGTATCAAGAAGTTCTTCATCGACGTTGTCTCTACCTTCCGCAACAAGTCCTTCCGCAAGGTTCTGTACGCACAGGTCTCCACGAAGCTCGCTGCCGCCTGCTGGTCTGCCTGCCTGTCCTTCTTCATCGTCTACTGCCTGCAGATTCCTAAGTCCTACGAGTCTGTGATGGAGATGCCCGGCAAGGTCGTCGCTATCGTCTGCACCGCCATCTGGGTTGCCCTCATGGCCAAGAAGGGCTTCCACAAGTCTTGGTACCTGGCCAACGTCGGTTGCGCTGCGTGCATCATCGCCTACAACTACTTCGCCTTTGGTCAGATTAACGGCACCTCCACGGTCGCCATCGCCATGATCGCCTACCCCATCATCTTCGCCATCTGGAAGTTCTTCTACGTCGGCTTCCAGTACCTGCCCGATGTTCTGCTCAACTACATCCCCGATGTCGATGAACTCATCACCCTGCGTCGTCGCGAGGGCATCTACAGCTCCGCTCAGCAGCTCTGCCAGCAGATCGCCCAGGCTATCGCCGTCAACGCATGGGCTATCGTCCTTGCTGCCTCCGGCTTCATTCAGACCGCCGGCAACAGTGACGCCGTGACCCAGCCCGCTACCGTGCCTCTGTACATCTGCGGCTACATGCTCATCGGCTGCGCCGGCTTCTTCCTGCTCGCAGCTGTCCTTGCCCGCGGCATCAAGATCGACAAGGAGCAGTGCGACATCCTCTGCGACGAGATCAAGCGCGTCAAGGAGGGCGGCAAGATGGCCGACGTCCAGCCCGAGGTCAAGGCGCTCTGCGAGGAGCTCTCCGGCTTCAAGTATGAGGACTGCTTCGCTCACAATAACGTTGGCTTCCAGGACGGCAGCGTGACGCCCGCCGAGTAAGGCAAGCGCATCGTCCACATCACAGGGCCGTGCCACCGGATATCCGCCGGCAGGTACGGCCCTTTTTTACAACAGCGTACAATTAACTTTTAGAGAATCTTTTTGAGGGAGAAACCCATGGAGACGAACGTTATCTGGCGCAACGCCCGCGCAGCCGTGATCGAGCTCGACGACGGCGGCTACTTTACCTGCGCCGATACGTGGGAGATCTTTGTCAATGACGAGCCCGCTGGCACCACGAACACGGTCGAGACCTATGTCGACGGCCTGGTTCCCGGCAAGCGCAACCTGGTCCGCTTTGTTTGCGGCGAACGTGAGTTGAGCGTGGGTGTCACCACGCCGGCAGAGCCTTTCACCATTAACGTTCGCGACTGCGGCGCCAAGGGCGATGCTGAGCACGACGACACCACCAACATCCAGGCTGCCATCATGGCCTGCCCCAAGGGTGGTCGCGTGCTGATTCCCGCCGGCAACTACCGCATCAAGTCGCTCTTCCTCAAGAGCAATATCAACATCGAGCTTGCCGAGGGTGCCGTGCTGCTGGCCCGCCACGACCGCGCGGCGCTTGCCTACATCCCCGGTACGGTCAAGGGCGACGAGGGCGCCGGGTATGCCGGCACCGACATGCTGCCCCTGGGCCGCTGGGAGGGCGAGAGCTTCTCGACCTACTGTTCGACCTTTACGGGCCTGAGCGTGCACGACGTGTGCATCTATGGCCGCGGCGCCATCGACGGCCAGACCGATTTTGCCGAGGACAACTGGTGGAACAAGGACTTTAAGAACATCTTCCGTCCCGAGGAGGGCCGCGAGGTCGCCCGCCCGCGCATGATTTTCCTGTCCGAGTGCGAAAACGTGAGCCTTGCCGGCTTTACCGTGCGCAACAGCCCGGCGTGGAATATCCATCCCATTCTGTGCGAGCACGTCGATGCCCTGTGCCTGTCCATCAAGGGTCCCAAGAACTCCCACAACACCGACGGTTTCGATCCCGAGAGCTGCGGTTTTGTCCGCATCCTTGGCTGCCAGTTCTCGGTGGGGGACGACTGCATCGCCATCAAGAGCGGCAAGCTGGGCATTGAGCCCGAGCTTCGCCCCGCAACGCACGACGTACTGATCTCGCACTGCTACATGCACGATGGCCACGGCGCCGTGGTTCTGGGTTCCGAGGCCGCCGGCGGCATCAAGGACCTTACCGTGAGCAAGTGCCTGTTCGAGCGCACCGACCGCGGCCTGCGCGTCAAGACTCGTCGCGGCCGCGGCAAGGACGCCGTCAACGAGGGCATTACCTTCGAGCACATTCGCATGGACGAGGTCCTCACGCCCTTCGTGGTCAACTCGTTCTACTTCTGCGACAAGGACGGCAAGACCGATTATGTCCAGAACCGCGAGGCGCTGCCCGTTGACGACCGCACGCCCGGCTTTGGTGCCACGACGTTCCGCGATATCGAGGCCACCAACTGCCATGCCGCCGCGGCCTACATCACGGGCCTGCCCGAGAGCAAGGTGACGCGCCTGACGTTCCAGGATGTCCACGTGACCTTCGCCGCGGATGCCGAGCCCTTTGTCCCGGCTATGGCCTGCGGCGTTGAGCCCATGGTGCGCCAGGGCATCATCGCGCAAAACGTGGCTGTGCTCGACCTGCAAAACGTGAGCATCGAGGGCCAGGACGGCGAGGAGCTGCAGCTCCAAAACGTCGACAAGGTTGTGCGCGCGTAAGCGTCTGCTCTTAAACAATCGAATCCGGCATGTTGTGACGTGCGATGGACGGGGCCTTCCCGACCCATCGCACGTGCTCTTTACATGCCGGAGCTGCAGCGTAGACGGTTTGCGATGAAAGGGCGTAGCGACTGATGATGATTGAAGAACAAGTTTTTGAAGTATCGACCGAGCGTGAGGAGGCATACCGCAGCATCTCCGATGCCTTGGCGGCAGCCGATCAGCTCTATCCGGATGCCGAGCAACCGGTGACGATTCATGTCGATCCGGGCGAGTATCGCGAGCGGGTCGAGATTCATCGACCGCATGTGACGCTGGTGGGCGAGACGGCTGACAGCGTGCGCATCATGGGCAGCCTGGGTGCCAAGATGCCCTCGAAGGATGGTTCGGGTGTCGACGGTACGCTCGGCACGTTTAGGACCTATACCGTTTTGGTCGATGCCGACGACGTGCGGCTCGAGAACCTCACGATCGTCAACGATGCCGGCGACGGTCGCGAGGTGGGCCAGGCGATTGCCCTGTACGCCGACGGCGACCGTTTGGTGGTCGACGC
>CALGKS010000187.1 GCA_937930475.1 uncultured Collinsella sp.
GTGTCCACGCTCACCGTCACGGATGCAAAGCGCTGAATGGCACCCGAGCACTCCGAGCCCGTCTGGTGGCGCAGGTCGGGCGCAGACTTGGTCAGCCAGTCCAGGTAATCGGTCAGGCCGCCCTTGTAAACCTCCCAGCCTTCCTTGGCGCCGCGGTCGGGATCCAGCAGGTCGTCGGGATGCATAAAGTGCGTGCTCACGTAGTGCATGTTGAGCTCGGACACCGCGGCGAGACGCATGTAGGAATCATCGACCATGCCGCCCGATACAATGCGCGGCTGTTCCACGATGCCATCGCTCGCCACGCCAAATTCCTGCACGTAGGGCAGGTCGGTTCCGTCCTCAAAGTACGTACTGGCAATGGTCTTAATGCGCGGCACGTCCTCGCCAATGATCTTGCGGGCGCGGGCCGAAAGGATATTCGACGGCGGCACATAGACCGAGCCGTGCGCATTGGGCAGGACGTCGTCTTGGAAGGCGATGAGTTCGTTGAGGGCCGCAACCAACGTGTCCTTATTCTTCCATGTTTTGTAGTCATACAGCGTGCCATAGTCGGTATCCGAGAGGGCCAACGGCTGATGGTTATACCCATGAAAGCCCAGCTCGCCGCCCATTTGCAGTAGCATGCCGCCAAAGTAGCGGAACTGCGTGGTATCGGCCTGGCGCGCGGGCTCGGTCTGGTTGACCGTGTCCTCGTAGTTTTCGATCATCACGCCGGTATAGCGGATGTCGTATTGCTGCGCGAGCTTTTGCAGATCGGGCCACCACACCTTGGCATAAAAATCGGCGATGGAAAGGCCGTAGTCGCGCTTGATGTAGGTGCCGTCGCCCGAGGGAACGGGGCTGGGGAAGTCGTCCAGGTAAAACACCGCGCTATTGATGACCGGATAGGCCGTGGCATCGCCCAGCAGGCTCACCGCCGCGGCATAGAAACCGCGCATGACCTTGTCGTAGATGCCGAAATTGCACACCACGGTGCGGCCGCTGCCGCAATCGCTCGACCAGATAAGCGGAGTACCCGTGTCGCCGGTTTTAGCC
>CALGKS010000188.1 GCA_937930475.1 uncultured Collinsella sp.
GCTTAGGGGCGTTTGCAGCGTCGAGCCGTTACGCGGTTCGTAGAACCGCGTAACTAACAAATGAGCATTGCGTCACCAAAGCTGAAGAAGCGGTAGCGCTCCTCGATGGCGGCGGCGTAGGCATCCATGATCTGGTCGCGGGAGGCAAGCGCGCTCACGAGCATCATGAGCGTAGAGCGCGGCACGTGAAAATTCGTGATCAGCGCGTCGACCACGTGATAGGTCGAGCCGGGCATGAGGTAGAGCTGCGTCGTCGCGTTCTCGCGCACCACGATGTCACCGCGGCCGAGCGTGTCGGCGCCGTCCTCACGACCCTCAAAATAGCGCGCCGTCACAGCCGGATCGGACACCGGCGCGTCCGCGTCAAACGCGCTCTCGAGCGAGCGCACCGCCGTGGTACCGACGGCGATCACGCGATGTCCCTCGGCCTTCGCCCTATGCACGGCGTCGACAACCTCCTGCGACACGTGGTAACGCTCGGTGTGCATGACGTGCTGCGTGGGGTCGTCCTCCTCCACCAGACGGAAGGTATCAATACCCACCTCGAGCTCGACGGCGGCAAACTTCGCGCCCTTGGCCTCGATAGCCGCCATGAGCTCGGGCGTGAAGTGCAGCCCCGCCGTGGGAGCAGCGGCCGAATGCTCCTCCTTCATGGCGTAGACGGTCTGGTACTTCTCGGGGTCGCCCTCGTAATCGGTAATGTAGGGCGGCAGCGGCACGTGGCCGGCAGCATGGATGGCCTCGTCGAGCGTGCGCGGGTCGCCGGCGGCATTGCAACCGGCCGGCTCAAAGCGCACCAGACGGCCACCACGGCTATCGGTGACAAAGTCGATGACCTCGGCCGTCAGCACCACGGGAGCCCCCTCGGGCGCATGGGCGCCACCGGCTCGATACTCAATCTGAGCACCGGGCTTCAGACGCTTGCCCGGCTTGACCAGACACTCCCAAACGTGACCCAGCGGGTCAACATCCTCGCGACGCTTGAGCAGCAGCGTCTCGACCACGCCACCCGAGCCGGCTTTGCGACCGATCAGGCGG
>CALGKS010000189.1 GCA_937930475.1 uncultured Collinsella sp.
GCGGTGAGCGAGCGGGCTTGAGACGGAGCAGGTTGCCTTGAAAGAGGAGGGAAGCGTACTTGGGTACGCGACCGACGATTGAAAGGCAAGATGCCCGTCTCAAGCCCGCGCAGCGCCTACTGGGGCTGTTTGCCGATATAGGCCAGAATTCCGCCGTCGACGTAGAGGATGTGGCCGTTGACGAAGTTCGAGGCGTCGGAGGCCAGGAACACGGCGGGGCCCTTCAGGTCCTCGGGCGTGCCCCAACGGGCGGCCGGGGTCTTGGCGATGATGAACTGGTCAAACGGGTGACGGCTGCCATCGGGCTGCGTCTCGCGCAGCGGCGCGGTCTGCGGCGTGGCGATATAGCCAGGCCCAATGCCGTTGCACTGGATGTTGGCCTCGCCAAACTCGGAGCAGATGTTCTTGGTGAGCATCTTGAGTCCGCCCTTGGCGGCGGCATAGCCGGCGATGGTCTCGCGGCCGAGCTCGCTCATCATCGAGCAGATGTTGATGATCTTGCCGTGACCCTTGGCGATCATGCCGGGCAGGCAAGCCTTAGACACGATGAACGGGGCGTTAAGGTCGATGTCGACGACGCGACGGAAGTCCTCGGCGCTCATGTCGAGCATGGGGGTGCGCTGGATAACGCCGGCATTGTTGACCAGGATATCGGGCGTGGTGCCAAAATCGGCCTCGATCTTGGCGACGAGCTCGGCGACGACGGCCTCGTCGGTGACGTCGGCCACGTAGCCGTGAGCCTCAAAGCCCAGCTCGCGGTAGTGCTTCTCGGCCTCGGCGACCTTGTCGGCGTGACGCGCGTTAAAGGCGATCTTGGCGCCGGCCTCGCCGAGCGCCTCGGCAATGGCCATACCAATGCCGTAGGTGGCGCCGGTTACGAGCGCGACCTTGCCATCCAGGCGGAAGCTGTCCATAAGATCAGACATAGCGATCCTTTCAAAAGAAACGTTCATCTATATAAGTCTTGCTTCTAATACATGCTCAGTATAGGAGAAGCGGAGGAACTAACGCCCCTGTTTCCCTAAAAATAGGTGAACGTTCACTTTTAAAAGGTGAACGGTTGAAATCGGTTGTTACGATGCCCTCTACTCGTTTTTCTCCTGCGCGCCTTCCGCGATCATGTTGCGGTTGTAGACCAGGTGCAGATACATGGCGTCGTGCGCGGCGGTGGGATTGTGCGCGGCAATGGCGTCTGCCACGCCGCGGTGTGTGCGGATGGTCTCCTCGACGAGCTTTTTGCCCGTAACGTCGATAAAGAGGGGAACGGATGCCTTGAGCACGCCCATCAGGCGGGGAACGACGAGGTTGCCGCAACTCTCGGCAATGGCGTTGTGGAATGCGGTGTCGGCGGCGGAGTAGTCCTCGCCGGCCTCGGCCAGGCGCTGGGACTCGTCGCAGAGCTCGCGGATGCACATAATCTGGTCTTCGGTCGCATGTTCGGCGGCCATGCTTGCCATCTGCGGCTCGATCATAAAGCGCACCTCGAGCAGGTCGCGCGCCAGGCGCTGCTTATCGCCGATAAAGGTAAAGCCCAGCGGGTCGTCGGCAACGCCGGGGTTCGATGCCACATACGTGCCCGAACCCTGCTTGATGCGCACGATGTTGCGCGACTGCAGCAGCTTCATGGCCTCGCGCACGGTGCTCCTGCCGGCGCCCAGACGCTCGACGAGTACGGCTTCTTTGGGCAGGCGGTCACCCTGCTCAAGGTGCTCATCAAGAATCAATTGAATGATTTTCTCGGAAATCTGCTCGGGGAGTCCCGAATCGGCGCGGGCCATAGCTCTACCTCTCATTATAAAATTCATCTGAGCTATTTTAGCGCACCAAGGGCATAGTGTTGGCCGTTGGACCCGAATCGGGCGGCTTAGATATACCGTTTGCGGCGCAAATACGACCGTTCGCCAAATACATCAGATGTATTTCGAGCAAATTTCAAAATGAAACATCAGACCTTTCCGAAACACGCTATAGTCATCAGACGAATTCAAAAGGTCTGATGAATTGGAGGAAAGATGTCAGACCCAACGTTTATGGCAGACCCCACCAGGCTCGTCATCGCCGCCATCGTGGGCATCGCGCTGCTGCTTGCGCTCATCATCAAGTTCAAGCTGCATCCCGTGCTGTCGATGATGGTTTCGGCGCTTGCGATCGGCATCGGTGCCGGCATGCCGCTCGACCTGGTGGCCGATACCGTCACCAAGGGCGTGGGCACCACGCTGCAAAACATCGCGCTGCTCATTGGCTTGGGCTCGATGTTCGGCCAGATCCTGGAGGAGAGCGGCGGCGCCAAGAAGATCGCCCAGACCTTCATCGAAACCTTTGGCCAGGGTCACTCCAGCTGGGCGCTGGGCATCACCGGCCTGGTCATCGGCACCACGGTGTTCTTTGAGGCCGGCGTGGTCGTTTTGATCCCGCTCGCGTTTAGCGTGGCATCGCAGACCAAGAAGTCGACCCTCTACTATGGCATTGCCCTGCTCGCGGGACTGGCGGCCGGCTATGCCTTCGTGCCGCCTTCGGCCGGTTCGGTCCTCGTTGCCGGTACGCTCGGCGTCGACCTGGGAACCATGATTCTCGTCGGCATCCCCACCGCCTTTATCGCCATGGCTGTCGCCGGTGTCGTCTGGGGCCGCAACGTGGGTGGCCGCATCTTCACGGACGTCCCCGAGCACTTCACTTCCGCCGAGGGCGCGAGCGACGATAAGGAGCTTCCCTCCTTTGGCATGGTCCTCGCCATCGTGCTCACCCCGCTGTGCCTGATCCTGCTGGGCACGCTGTCTTCGTATATCCCCATGCCCGCCGAGGTCGCGTCGACCCTCGCCTTCCTGGGTAAGCCGTTCGTCGCACTCACCATCGCTACGCTTGTCGCCATGTACCTGTTGGGCGCTCGTCGCGGCTACACCGGCACCGAGCTCAAGGCCCTGCTCGACCGTTCGCTCAGGCCTGTTGGCATGATCTTGCTGGTCATCGCCTGCGGCGGCGTCATCCGCTGGATGCTGCAGGACTGCGGTCTGGGCCAGGTCATCGGCCCCGTGCTCGAGAGCTGCCCGCTGCCCCTCGTGGTCGTCGGCTTCCTCATCGCCGCGCTCGTCCGCGCCTCGGTCGGTAGCTCCATCGTTTCGATGACCATGGCTTCGGGCATTATGGCCGCCATGCCTGCGGTCGCCGGTGCCTCGGTGCTCATGCGTGCCGCCATCTGCCTTGCCATCTGCGGTGGCGCCACGGCGCTCTCGCACGTCAACGATGCCGGCTTCTGGATGTGCTCTTCGTTCCTCGAGATCGACGAGAAGACCACCCTCAAGTCCTGGACCATCATGGAGACGGTCATCGGTCTTTCGGGCCTCGCCTGCGCCCTGGTGATCTCGTTCTTCGCCTAATCGCGGACTAGCGCTTTACATCAGCACGTCACATCAATCGATAACCAAATCAAGTAAGCCTTAAACCAAAGGAGTACACCATGGACGAGAAGACCAAAGAGCAGATTCAGCAGGAGGCCGCCGAGCTGGTTGCCAAGCTGCAGCCGCGTTCCGGCAAGTTCCGCACCATCAGCCCCGAGATGGACCCGCTGCGTCTGGGCTCTGGCTGGAGCATCGAGGACCTAGACAAGCCGCAGGTCATCATCGAGTCGACGTTCGGCGATTCGCACCCGGGTTCCGCCGGCCTGTTTGAGCTGGTCGAGGAGGTGCGCGCCGGCGTTGCCGAGGCTGGTGGCCACGGCGCCCGTTACTTCTGCACCGACATCTGCGACGGCGAGGCCCAGGGCCACGACGGCATCAACTACTCGCTGCCCAGCCGCGACATGATCGCCAACATGATCGAGATCCACGCCAAGGCCACCCCGTTCGACGCCGGCGTCTTTGTCGCCAGCTGCGATAAGGGCCTGCCCGCGAACCTCATGGCCATGGGCCGCGTCAACATCCCCTCCATCGTCGTCACCGGCGGCGTCATGGATGCCGGCCCCGATTTGCTGACCCTGGAGCAGCTCGGCGCCATCTCGGCCCGCTACGAGCGCGGTGAGATTTCCCGCGAGGAGCTCGAGTTCGCCAAGCACAACGCCTGCCCCAGCTGCGGCGCCTGCTCCTTTATGGGCACCGCCTCGACCATGCAGGTCACGGCCGAGGCCCTGGGCCTCATGCTTCCCGGCACGGCTCTGCTGCCTGCCACCAGCTCCGACCTGCGCGAGTTCGCCCGCGAGGCCGGCCGTCAGTCCGTGTGGCTCTCCGAGCACAACCTGTGCCCGCGCGACATCGTGACCAAGGAGTCCTTCGAGAACCTCATCATGGTCCACGGCGCCATCTCCGGCTCCACCAACTCGCTGCTGCACATCCCCGCAATCGCCCGTGAGTTTGGCATCGAGATGTCCGCCGACGACTTCGATCGTCTGCACCGTGGCGCCCACTACCTGCTCAACGTTCGTCCCGCAGGCGAGTGGCCGGCGCAGTTCTTCTACTATGCGGGCGGCGTGCCGTGCATCATGGAGGAGATCAAGTCGATGCTCCACCTCGACGTCATGACCGTCACCGGCAAGACTCTCGGCGAGAACCTCGAGGACCTCAAGAACAACGGCTACTACGAGAAGTGCGGCCGCTACCTGGAGAAGTGGAACCTCAAGCGCGAGGACATCATCCGTCCGTTCGACCAAGCCTTTGGCACCGACGGCTCCATCGCCATCCTCCACGGCAACCTTGCCCCCGAGGGCGCCGTCGTCAAGCACACCGTCGTTCCGCGTGAGATGTTCCGGGCTACGCTCAAGGCTCGCCCGTTCGACTGCGAGGAGGACGCCATCCACGCCGTCCTGACGCACGAGGTCAAGCCCGGCGACGCCGTCATCATTCGCTACGAGGGCCCCAAGGGTTCTGGCATGCCCGAGATGTTCTACACCACCGAGGCTATCGCCAGCGATCCCGAGCTCGGCGCTTCCATTGCCCTGATCACCGACGGCCGCTTCTCCGGTGCCTCCAAGGGCCCGGCTATCGGTCACGTTTCGCCCGAGGCAGCCGTGGGCGGTCCGATTGCCCTGATCGAGGAGGGCGACCTTATCCAGATCAACATCCCCGAGCGCTCGCTGTCCATCGTGGGCATCGCCGGCAAGGAGATGGAGGCGGCCGAGGTCGACGCCGTCCTGGCCGAGCGCCGCGCCGCTTGGAAGCCCAAGGCTAACCGCTATACCTCTGGCACGCTCAAGTTCTTCACCGAGCATGCAGTTTCCGCCATTCAGGGTGGCTACATGGAGTAGCGTCCGTACGCATCGAATTTCTCCTCTCATAGATGCGTGGCACAAAGAGCCCCGAGTTCATACGAGCTCGGGGCTCTTTTCGTCTGGATTGCAGACGTATTGCCAGACGAAAGTGTGTTGCATCTGGCGCACAATCGTACGAAAACACAATTTGCGTCTTAAATCAGGACGCAAATCAAGACGAAAACCGTTTGCGTCTGGATAAAAGCCGTACGCAAACGGTTTTCGTCTTATAATACGGTCACGAATAGTACGAAACGAAGGGGTTATGCATATGGTTGTTAGAGAAAGCCCTACAGTCGAATACAAGGAAAGCGTCACGCCGACGTTTCTTAAAACGGTGAGCGCCTATGCAAACTACGGGACGGGCAAGATTGAGTTTGGCGTTAATGACGAGGGTATTGCCGTCGGTCTTGCAGATCCGGTTGCCGAATGTCTGCGCATCGAAAATATGATTAATGACAGCTTGGATCCCGCGCCCCGCTACTCGCTTGAGCCCGATGAGAAACACGGGACCGTAATCCTTACGATTTATGAGGGCCAGGACAAACCCTATCGAAGCAAGGGAAAGGCCTACAGACGAAACGATTCGGCAACGGTAGAGGTCGATCGGTTTGAGTATGGCAGGCTGACACTCGAAGGCAGCAACATAACATTCGACGCGCTCACGTCGGCTTGCCAGGACTTGAGTTTTCACGCACTCGAGCATAAGTGTGTTGAACACCTCGGTATTTCCGAGCTAACGCCGGATATCATGCGAACGCTTCGTTTGCTCGGCAAGGATGGCTATACCAATGCCGCGGCGATTTTGGCGGATAAGAATGATTTTCCGGGCATCGACTGCGTCCGTTTTGGCGATACCGAGGATGTGATCCTGGATCGTGAGACGGCGACAGGTCTATCTGCGATTGAGCAGGTGGACAGGGCAGTTGCTATGTTTGCACGCTACTACCGTTATGAGCGTATCGAAGGGATGGAACGCGTCCAAACCGATCGAATTCCTCTTGAGGCGTTCCGCGAAGCTGTCGCAAACGCTTTGGTGCACCGGACGTGGGACGTTCGAGCGAATGTTCAAATTGCCCTGTACGACGATCGCGTCGTTGTGACTTCCCCCGGATCTCTGCCCGCCGGTTTGACGACGGAACAATACCTGTATGGACAGATATCCGTGCTCAGAAATCCAATTGTCGCCGAGGTCTTTTTAAAGCTGGATTACATCGAGAAATTTGGCACGGGAATCGCGCGAATCAGGCGAGCGTATCGAGATTCTTTGAGCCAGCCGGTATTTGATGTTCGTAGCGGCATAGTGGCCGTCACATTGCCCGTTATCGATGCCTTTGAAGGGTCTGAGGAAGAGGTCCAGGTTCTCAAGGCTTTGTCAGGCGGACGAATACTGTCGCGGGGCGAGATTGAAAAGGTGACAGGATTGAGCCGCACCCGGACGCTGGCGGCGCTCGAATCACTGATTGGGCGGAACACAATCGTAAGGAAGGGGACGGGTCGCGCCACGAAATACGATCGAGCATAGGCCAAAAGAGCAAAGCTACAAAGCAGGCCCCAAGCCTACACTGGCTTGGGGCCTGCTGTCCGTTGGGGTATTAGCGTCTCTACAGCTCAACTTCCAGTTCGGCTTTGTGTTCGTTGAGGTAGTCGCGCATGTAGGGGATGGCAAATGAGACCTTGCCGTACGAGGGCGCCTCGATGATTGACTCTCTCAGCAGGCGACTGCGGATGGAACTTACCTGTTGAGGTGTCTTGTTTAAGGCATCGGCAACCATGCTGGTCGAGCATGTCTGTCCCAGCGAAGCCATGCTCAAAAGATAAGCGATGCACGTGGGTGGAATGCGCTGCAGCGCGGGCTCAATCACCATGGCACAGAAGCGTTCGCGTGCTGTTGCGATGCCTCGCTTTGCCTCTCCCTCTCCAATTACAGTTGTATGGGCGCGTCGTGCCAGTTGCCATGCGTAATATCCAACGAGCTGGATCATAAAGGGGTAGCCCTGCGTTGCCTCGGCGAGTTGGCTGGCGATGCCGGGTTGCAGCTCCATGCCCGATGCTTCGATAGTCTCTTCGAGGGAGTACGACACTTCGGTTACTGCCACAGCCTTCAGGTCAAAGGGAAGGGCGCGGCGCAAAAACGTAAGTGTCTTTCCGTTGATGACGCTTTCTATCATCGAAGGCAGCCCCGCAAAAACAAAGGCGATATCAAGGTCTTCGCCGATAACCTGCTGAATCGCAATGGAGAGTGTTCGGACCTCTTCGAGCTCTGCGTCTTGAACCTCGTCGAGGGTGATGAGCAGGCCATTTCCATTCTTGGATATTGTCTGTCTCATGGCGTCGCGTAGCGATGGGCCGATTCGCTCAATGTCTATGCTGCCGATGGATATGCCGGCTACGGTGGGCTCAAATCTGGCGTGTTTGGCCTGCAGTTTGGGCTGCAGCTGTTCGAGAATGCGCTGGCAAAGCCCCTCGGTTGCGACCTCTTTTATGACCATCCAGCCACGGCTTTGGGCCAAACGCGCGCACTCGTCGAGGAGGACCGTTTTGCCTGTTCCGCGGACGCCGGCAATGCGCATGAGGCGCCCCGGGGCACCGGGCCCATTGACTAATCCCTCGTTGAATTCCTCGAGCACGTCCTCGCGGCCGATAATCGTGGGAGGTGTTTTGCCTGCTGTGGGCTTAAAAGGGTTTGTTTGCATGTGAGCCACCTTTGCTCAAGATATAGCAAGATATAGCAAAGTATAGCAAGATATAGCAACGTATAGCAAGATATAGCAACGTATAGTGAGATATAGCAACGTATAGCGCTGCTCGCGGGTCCTTGCGGCGGTGCTATTTTCCGAATGCCGCGCGGATAAAGCGCTGGGCGAACAGCCTGTTGGCGACGTTGATGACATGGCCCAGGAACAGTGCGGAGATGGCGGTCGTGAC
>CALGKS010000190.1 GCA_937930475.1 uncultured Collinsella sp.
GCCGGCTGGGTCCAGTCCTTGTCGTGGTTTCCCGGGACGAGGTGGATGCGCCTGCAGGCGATCCGCTTGCGCAGCCCGTAGGCGTCCTGGGCGGTCATCTTGAATGAGAAATCCCCCAGGATGTAGAGCTCGTCGTCCACGGCAACCTTGCCGTTGATGCTGTCGACGATGGCGTCGTTCATCTGCCAAATCGTCTCCCACGGGCGGTCGGTGAACTTCAGCACGTTCTCATGCCCGAAGTGGGTGTCGCTGGTAAACCAGATCATATTTATGTCTCCTTCTGTCGCTAAAAAACGTTCTCCTTCGAGGTCAGGAGACGTTTTATGAGCGACATGAGGTGCATATCCCTCATGTTTCAAGCTCCAATCTGCCGGATTTGCTCGGATAAAAGTCTAAGGCTTCGATAGCAAGCACAATTTGATTTTTGAATTATGGACGAATTCCTCGTCAGGAGGGTAAAATAATGCCGACGGCAGCCCAAGTTGTAGTGAGCTGGGCAGAGCCGTTGCTTAACGAAGTTAGGTCATCGTCTTAGCGACGGTGACCTTTCTTTTTGGGCTTCGAGCCCTGCTTGAGTGCCTTGGAAAGGCCGACAAGGGCCGTGAGGAGCGAGACCATAGCGGTCAGGAGCTTCACGAACTCGGTGAAATCGGTCATGGGCATCACCTCCCATCGAATGGAGGGCTCTGCCCGGCACGAGGACTGCCGACAGCGAGGACGATTCTATCAGAGTGGCTGGCCCTCTTCATTCAATTCATGCTCCCCACCCTCGCCGAGACTGCGGGCGTGGCAGAATCGGCACCGAACGGTAGCGCGCCAGGGCACTGACGATGAACTATCCAAAACTAGCGAGGCGTGTCACCACGTGAGAAATCGCCACGGTCGATAACGCGATCGTCCATCTGTCGCGACACGGCGCTACCGCTGTGCGCCTGGCCGGCGGCGCGAACGCGGTCATCGCCGGCATCGGGAACGGCGCCGGCGTAACGGTTGCGAACCTCCCTTGCGTAACCACGCCGGGCAAGAAGTTCATCGCGTACGGCGGGATCTTCGAGCAAGTCTTCGTCACACTTCGGTGCAATGAATTTAGGGAACAGATTGTAGGCGACGCCTTTGCTCGCTTTCGCCTGTTCGACCCACGCCGAATACGCTTTCTTGAGACGTTGGATGTAAATCTCACAACGTTTCTCGTATGGAAGGGCTCGCTCGGCTTCTAACGCGTTATTTTCGAAAGCCGTCTGCAATGACTTCAACGCGAAGCGCCCGTCAAGACGGGTCAGGTTGAAAGTGCACTTCGGGTTGCCAGCCTCCTTGATATCGAGATCTGTCGCATAGACTCGATTGTTCTTGATGAAAATGTCTACGCCCCATGAGGCGAGCAGCTTTTTGAACTGCTCCATATTCTTCGGGTGATAGTCGTTGATTGCAATATGGATCAGCTCGCGCAGATTGTTTTTATAACTGTACTCTCCTCGATCGACAATCTCCTTTTCTGTGTCGCGCGGCTGGCGATCGCGAATCTTCGAATTCTTCTTTCCCTTTTCGAGCTGAGCGAGATTCCAGGCCTCGTCCATTTCACGAACCCATGCGGCGCGTTCGTACTTTCCGCGACGCCCACCCGTCTCGCAACGCTTGCCCGTCAAAAGATCCGTGCGGTTAATCGCCATATGAACCGCGTAGCGTTTTCCCGCCTTATCGCTTTCCTCATGCAAGGCGACAATCACTTGTTGATGCGGGTAGTGTTTCGCAAGCCATTGCTCCGCGTAGGCCAAACATGCATCGGGGGTCATCTTGCCTCCGTTGCAGCTGCACTCCTCGGGAAGGAACGCGAGGATTTGGTGAAGCATCGTTATGTTCTTCGCGCCGGCACGCGCAGGCCTGTCGTGATGAAACACCTTCCGCGTCATAGCCATCTCGGAAAACCAGTACTTTCGGTTCGCGAGGTTCCAGCCGCCGCGGGCCAAAGCGCGCTTTCCGTTAATGTACTTGCGCACGTTCTTCGCATAGCGCTCGGACGAAACACCTTTCTGCTTAACGACGGTCATTTTGATCACCGCCGACGAAATAGCGCTGTTCGAGTTCTCTGATAAAGAGTGTGACTTTGCGGGCGTTCTGGTAAACCTTTTCAAGCGTTCGGAAAACTGCCTTCTCGTTGTAGGCCGGAAGACCTTGCGCGTTCACGAAGTACATCAGCTGGTTGAGGTTCGTCCCCTCGCGATACAGCTCGCGATAGATGTTCGCGACCTGGCTCATATCGAAATCGATCTTCTCGATTTTCCCGGCAAGCATCACGCGACGGGCATACGCACTGACGGTCGCACCGAGCACATCCGCCCGTTTGCGGATCGCCTCGTGCTCGTCATCGGTGACTTTAACGTAAATGACCTTCGAACGCTTTTCGTCCGAATCATCTGAAACGGGTTGCAGCTTTTTACTGCGGCCACCGTCATCATTTTTAGAAATGATGAGATCATCGAGTGATTCTCTCCGATGAATCAAGGCATAGCGAATGAGTTCGGCTTTCGTCATGCCTGCCTTTTCCGCCAAAGCGGAAAGCGTTTCGTATTCTTCAGAAGTGAGTGTCGCCTTAACGGTGTATGGACGCTTGCAACTCATATGCCCCCCAGGAAAGCAGAGCGAATCGGTGAGGCCACCGATTCAAAACCGATATGAGATTGCTTTCCTTTTTAGAAGCGACTGACGTCGCGCCGTTTTTTGAAGTGACGCCGTCGCTTCCCTTAGAAATGAAGGCGAACTTCATTTCTAACTTTATCGCCGTGAGAGGCGATAAACAAGATGTGTTGGCAGATAAAGGGGGCGAGTATGGCCCCATTTATCTAGCCCAACACCAATCTTGCAATCACCGGAACGGCGATTGGACGGAGCGGAGCGTAGACACGAAATGAGAGGCCTCGTTTCGAGCGAAAGGCTTCGCGGTGTCGTAGTGTCAGCAGAGACCGTGAGCGAAAGCGAGCTTCTAACGCGAAGGATGCTGAGTGTTGGAAGCTCGCTGTAGCGAGAGCGAAGCGGTAATGCAAATGCGAGGGATGCCGAGTATTTGAAGTACCGCGCAGCGGGCTTCGGGCGAGGGCTGGAGCAAGTCGATGAGAGGCCTCACCGATTTGCGGAAGGTTTTGCCCAGAGCATCCGGCACCGCCGGATTCTTTTGGGACGGTCTCTCGTTTGATTGCTTTCCTATCGTTTGCTTCCAGACTGGGCGTTTAAAAAAGGCGGCCGAAACCGGCCGCCCGCTAAAAAAGAAACATTCACCGAATGTAAGAGGAGAAGAACGATGTACATTACTCCCAATGGCCGGCGACGTCGACAACCCAATGCTGTCCCGTAGCCTGCTGCTCATAATGTCCCTGGTCCTCAGAGGTGGTATACGAGTCATTGATATATGCTCCATGGTCTTGACCTTTTTCCCACATTGCGTCGCTATGAGCAGACCAAGCGCCTATAGAATCGAAAGATGCACCGCATGCGCTACAAATGTAACGTTCATGACGCGTATACACTACATTCGGCACCCAGACCTGGCTGTAATCAGTCTCCCAGTGACCCTGCTCGGCGACCCATTTCTTCTGGCTGCCGCCGTTGGAAGAAGAGTTATTGCTGCCGGAACTCTGCGAGTTGCCGGAATTCTGTTTGGACTGGGAGGAATCTCCCTTGTTGTCCGACTTCGAGGAATCGGAAGACTTGTTATCCTCCTTCTTGGAGTCATCGGACTTCTGGTCCTTGCGGTCGGACTCTTTCTGCTCCTCGGTCTTGGTTCCAGAGGCTTGCGCCGCCTTTTCTTCACTTGGTTTCTTTTTATCTTTATTCTTCACCGCCGTGGCGGCCCTTTCCGTAGAGCCGCTTCCTTGCTTTGCAACGCTGGCACATCCAAGTTGAGGTGCCGAGAGGCACACCAGAAGCGCAACGATAATAGCCTTTGTTCTCACACCGATCTCCCTGTCCATGAATCCGGGCGTTGGACACTAGCCTGTATCCAACGCCCGGCTCGCTTTTACATCTGCGCGCGGCGCTTCTTCTGGTCGAGAAAGACGCCGGCCGCCACGAGAACGGTACCGCCGATGGCGAACGTCTCGCCGATGAGGTTCGCGTGGTCACCGGTCTGGGCGAGGCTGCCGGGCTTGGCGAGGTGCTTCGGGGCGTATGCCGCCTGCTTCTTCGCGGCCTCCTCTGCCTCCTGTCGGGCGATCTCATCGGAAAGCTCCCGCTCCGCCGCGATGCGGTCGGACTTCGCCTGCTCGTAGGCGGCGAGTGCCGCATCATAGCCGGGCTGGAGCCCGTCCACCGCGGCCTGCTTCTCGTCCAGGATGGCCTTGGCGGGCGCGACCTTGGCACGTGCCTCGACTGCTGCGGCGAAAAGCGCGTTGAGGGCGTCATCCGCGTTCGCGTCATGGCCGGAGACGAGCGCCGTGTCGGCATCGATGGAGTTCAGCTTCGCCAGCTTGGCGTCTGTCTGCGCCTTCGCCTGCTCGGCGGCGGAGACCAGGGACTCGGCGGCGATGGCATCCGCCTTTGCGGAGTCGAGCGCGGCCTTGGTGCCGTTGACGGCCTCGGCTGTATCTTGCTCGCGCTGCTGTGCCTCTGCGAGCTTCGCGGCAAGACCGGTGAGGATCTCGAGGTTCGACTGGGCGACCTCGAGATCGGACTGGGAGCCGGTGAGCTTGTCGGCGGCAACGCCGGTGTCGGCCTTTGCGGCATCGACGGCACGCTGGGCGTCCGCGAGGGCGCTTGCGGTGCCGTCCGCCTTTTGCTTGGCGGCGGCGAGGACGGTCGACTTCTCGGCCTGATCGGCTACCGCCGCGTCGTGGACGCTCTTTGCGGTATCGAGTGCCTTCTCGGCGTCGGCGACGTCCTGGAAGAACTTCGCGAGATCGGCGTTCGCATCGTCCACGCCCTGCTGCTTGGATGCGGTGTCCGCCTTGGCGGAGTCCAGCTTGGACTGTGCGGCCGTTACGGCTGCGTTGGCGGCATTAAAGGCGACCTGCTTCTGCTGGACGGTCGACTTTGCCGTATCGACTGCCGCGTTGGCGGCATCGAGGTTCGATTTCGCCGCATTCAGCTCGGCCTGGGCATCCGTGACACCCTGCTGCTTGGTGGCGACATCAGCCTTTGCGGCATCGACGGCACGCTGCGCATCGGTGACGCCCTGCTTCGCGGCATCGACACCTGTCTGTGCGGAATCCGCTGCGTCCTGCTTCTGCTGGACGGTTGCTGCGGCGACGGCGGCTGCCTGCTGCTTGGCTGCGAGATCGGCCTTGGCTGCGTCGAGTGCGCTCTTGGCGTTCTTCAGGCCGTTGATGTAGGAGGTCAGCTTCTGCTCGTGCTCGTCGACGGAGATGGGGTTCATGTTCCAGCCTGAACCGGACCAACCGGAGACCTCGGCGGTGTAGCACTGCGTCTGAAGCCCGGACATGGTGCCCTTGGTACAGGTTGCCATTCCCATGACGGCGAGTTCGGGATTGATGATGTTCATATAATGACCGACGGTACCGCTGCTGCCGTTCTCCCAGCGGCAGTTGTCTGCAATCCAATGGTTGATTGCGACGCCGTTCTTTGCATAGAAATCATAGGCGTCCTTGCCGACAAGACCGGTGACTCCATAAAGGGCCTCCGTTGCCTTGTCGAAAAAGCCCTTCTCCTGCTCGATCCACTGCCCACTCGGATCGATTCCGTAATTCCATGCCAGGTTTTCGGCAAAATCATATTGACGGGCATGATCGAGCACAGTGTCGCTGTAGTTGGCATCTGCGATCGCCCCGGCGATGAGCTTGTAGGTGACCTGGAGCTCGGACAGGCCGACGGACTTGCGGTAGTCGTTGACGGACTTCATCCACCTGATCGCATTGAGCATGTTGTCGAGGGACGTGGCGTCCTTGGAGTTGCCGACTTCGGTCTTGCCGGCATATTTGGCGTTCAGGATGATGTTGGCTGCGTCATCGGCACCCATGGCCTTGAAGAAGCCGATGGCTCCCTGCTTGAGCTGTGCGTCGGCTGAATCGAGTTTCGCCTGGGCCTCATCGACCTTCTGCTGGGCGGCGGTCACGGCCGCATCGGCGGTGTCCTTTGCGGTCTTGGCGTTCGCAAGCTCTTCGTCTGCGGCTGCCTTGGCGGACTCGGCGTCCTTGACGACCTGCTTCGCTGCATCCAGCTTGGCGATGGCGTCGGAGTTCGCCTGCTTGGCCGCATCGAGGTCGGCGTTGGCGGTATCAAGTTTGGATTGGGCGTCGTTCACGCCGGATGCGGCATCTAATGCAGCCTGCTGCTTCGCGGAGAGGGTCGCTTGGGCATCGTTCAGCTCGGTCTGTGCCGTCGCTGCGGCGGATTGCGCCTGCTCGAGCTCGGACTCGCACTGGGACTGCACCGCTCGTGCGGCGGCGAGGGTTGCCTCCGCGTCCGCGACCTTCTGCTTCGCGGCTTCGTACTCAGGACCGCTGGCGCCTGCCTCCGCTGCGGCGAGGTCGGCTTTCGCTCGCTCGTAGGCGGCGCTGGCGGCTGCGGCCTTCGCATCCGCCGTGTCCTTGTTCTGCTGGGCTGCGGCGAGGACGGCATCTGCGGAATCCTTTGCAGACTGGGCCGCGACCAGCTTGGACTGGGCATCGGCGAGCGTCGCGTTGGCGCCTGCGAGCTCGGCCTGTGCCTTGCTCACGGCATCCTGGGCGTCGCGTACCGCCTGCTCGGCGGCACTGATTGCCTCCGGGGTGGCGCTCACGGCATCGGCCTTGGCTTTAGCGAGGGCGTCCTTGGCATCCTGGGCCGCCTTGAGGGCGGACTGGTACGCTTCGTTCTTCTTGGATGCATCCGCCTTGGCGTCTGCGAGACCCGCCTTCGCCTGCTCGAGGTCCTTGCCGGCGGCATCGGCGGCGTCCTTGCCCTCTGCGACCTGACGGGCGTACTCGTCCATCGCCGCACGGTCGGCTGCCGTGCCGGCGCTGACCGCCGAATCATAGGATGCCTTGGCCTGGTCGCGGGCGGAAGCCGCCTCGTCGTAGGGACCGGCGGCCTCGTCATAGGATGCCTTGGCGGCGTCCTCCTTTGCCTTCGCCTCGTCGACCGCCTTCTGCAGGTCCGCGATGGCCTGTGCGGCGGACTTCGCACCGGTACCGGATGCCGCGCCGGCATGGGTGGCGATCGGCGACATCACGGCGGGGTGCTGCGTGGTCCCGTCACCGGTCTGGGCGAATGCCGCGAACGGCGAGATGAGGCTCGATCCGGTCATGGCGGCCATGGTTGCCGCGGTGATGGTCAGACGTGCGATCCCCTTCGGGGCGTGAAACTTTTTGCTTGGCAGTGCGGCGAAGTGATCGCCACCGGCAGCGAAGTGCTTTCCCTGAGTCATTGTGCTGTTCCATTCCTTTTCCGTGCCCTATCCGACTGGGCATCAGAGCGCTTTCCAATAGAGATAATTATGCGCCTTAACTGGGATTGTTGTATATAGTCCGTTGGCTTTTATACAACAATCCATGACTCTTTTTGTCATGGATACGAAGACGCTTCAGAAATCATTCGGCATGAGATGCAAAGAGCTTCGCGCTGGACTCGGGTGCAGCCAGGAGCAGTTCGCCAATTTGATTGAAATGGATCGTTCCTACTACGCGAGCATTGAAGTCGGGCGGCGTAATGTCAGCCTCTCAAATCTCAAGAAGATTGCCGACGGATTTCAAATCAGCATTTCTGAACTCATGAGAGGCGTCAGCTAAATTTATCCGTCTCATATCCCATAGCGAATCTCGTTGATTCGTGTCTTAAGAAAATGGAAATCGTCCCAACAGATTATCGTCAATCGTCCCAACAAATTATCGTCAATCGTCCCAATAAGTCATCGTTATTTGTCCCAACGATGCAGATAGACAGTATAATTTCAAATGAACGATTGAAGGGAAAGCCGATGGATAGGTATATAGGCCGATGCGTTGACTGCTTGGTCGAACGCGATCTTGGCATTTTCGGTGCCGTGCTCATTCAGGGACCGAAATGGTGTGGAAAGACAACGACAGCTCAGAGATTTGCCGAGTCATCGTTATCTCTCTCCGACCCATCTGGCGGTTTTGCGGCCCTCCAGCTCGCTCGTCTCGATCCGGCCCAAGCAATTGTCGGACCGACCCCGAGGCTTGTCGACGAATGGCAGGAAGAACCGAAGCTATGGGATGC